>NZ_JBAHWD010000139.1:0-738 GCF_037044575.1 Nonomuraea sp. LPB2021202275-12-8
CGGAACCTGTCAATTTGATCAAGGCAGTTGAGCTGGGCTAATTCTGTGTCGACTTCTCTGTAGTGTCTTCGGTCTTGGGCTTGTTGATCCAGGCGGGGCCGGGCAGGGCGGGTGGGGTGGGGATGCCGCCGCTGGTGAAGCGTTCGGGGTGGGTGGCTTGGGCGATGGCCAGCACGGCGGTGCGCCGGTCGCGGACGGCGGCGGCGCGCCCGTAGTGCACGTCGACCGGGTGGTGGTAGCCGATCCCGGAGTGGAGGTGCTCGTGGTTGTACCAGGTGTAAAAGTCCTGGCAGAAGGCGCGGGCGTCTTCGATGGAGCCGAACCGGCCGGGGAAGTTGGGACAGTACTTGAGGGTCTTGAAGCTCGCCTCCACATGCGGGTTGTCATTGGATGTCTTGGGCCGGGAGTGGGACTTGGCCACACCCAGGTCGATGAGAAGCTCGGCGACGGTCTTGGATTTCATCGAGCTGCCGCGGTCGGCGTGCAGGGTGAGCGTGCCGGGATCGATGCCGTGGTTGCGTGCGGTCGTAGCGATGAGCATCTTGGCCAGGTCGGCGGACTCGCGAGAGGCGACCATCCAGCCGACGACATAGCGGCTGTAGATGTCGATGATCGTGTAGAGCGAGTACCACACGCCCTTGTCCGGGCCGCGGAGTTTGGTGATGTCCCAGGCCCACACGCTATTGGGGGCCTCGGCGACCAATTCGGGGATGGTCTTGGGCGGGTGGGTGGCCTGGC
>NZ_JBAHWD010000140.1:0-720 GCF_037044575.1 Nonomuraea sp. LPB2021202275-12-8
CCCGGACCCGGTGTTGTGCCGGACAGCCCGGACCTTTCGCGCCGGGTACCGCTAGAGCTCACTCGCATGCACGGCCGGATGGTTTGGTGCCCGGTACTGCGAGGGCTTTCGCGCCGGGTACCGCCGGACTTCACGCGCCTGCACGGCCGGAACCGGTTTGGTGCCGGGCGTAGCCGCATCTTTCGCGTATGTACGGCCGGACTCGGGATTGCTGCCGGGTACTGCGGGGCCTTTCGCGCCGGCGCTGCTGCAGCTTTATTGGGGGCTTCCCGCGTCACCGCGGGGAGCCCCCCTTTTTTTGCGTTCCGGGACGGGGAGCCGTCTGTTTTCCGTTGCTCCGGACGCAGCCGGGGCCTTTTGCGCCAGTTGCGCTGCCGGTGCTTTTGGGGGTTTCCTGCGTCCCTGCGGGGAGCCCCCTTGTTTGTGTTTCGGGACGGGAGACGGGGGTGCTGTCTGCTTTCCGTGCTCGTATGTTGGCGTTGCCGCGTGGACCCAGCGGCTCGGCAGGCTCAGTGGGCTCAGTGGGGAGCTAGGGGTACGGGTGGAGGAGCCCTCCTGTCTGCGCCTGGGACCGCAGTGGCGGCATACCTGGGAGGTTCGCCTGGGGCGGCGTTGCCGCATCCAAGGGATTCCACACGACGCCCACAGGAATTCCACGCCCCTACCAGGGGTCACCTTCCGGTGAAATTCCTGGAGTTGTAGGGGTGTCTCGTGTATACC
>NZ_JBAHWD010000141.1:0-717 GCF_037044575.1 Nonomuraea sp. LPB2021202275-12-8
GAGGATGTACGCGTCCGTTTCTTGAGAACTCAACAGTGTGTTAAAAGCCAGTGCATGATGCACAACCCCGTCATTTATGACGGATTCCTTTGGTTGACATTCATGATGTGGATGTTGGCTGGGATACTTTTCCAAGCATTTTTTGGAGAGTTTGATCCTGGCTCAGGACGAACGCTGGCGGCGTGCTTAACACATGCAAGTCGAGCGGAAAGGCCCTTCGGGGTACTCGAGCGGCGAACGGGTGAGTAACACGTGAGTAACCTGCCCCTGACTCTGGGATAAGCCCGGGAAACTGGGTCTAATACCGGATATGACCGCCCCAGGCATCTGGTGGTGGTGGAAAGTTTTTCGGTTGGGGATGGGCTCGCGGCCTATCAGCTTGTTGGTGGGGTAGTGGCCTACCAAGGCGACGACGGGTAGCCGGCCTGAGAGGGCGACCGGCCACACTGGGACTGAGACACGGCCCAGACTCCTACGGGAGGCAGCAGTGGGGAATATTGCGCAATGGGCGAAAGCCTGACGCAGCGACGCCGCGTGGGGGATGACGGCCTTCGGGTTGTAAACCTCTTTCAGCAGGGACGAAGTTGACGTGTACCTGCAGAAGAAGCGCCGGCTAACTACGTGCCAGCAGCCGCGGTAATACGTAGGGCGCAAGCGTTGTCCGGAATTATTGGGCGTAAAGAGCTCGTAGGTGGCTGGTCGCGTCTGCCGTGAAAG
>NZ_JBAHWD010000142.1:0-608 GCF_037044575.1 Nonomuraea sp. LPB2021202275-12-8
GTGACTCCTCCACCTCGTAAACGAGGTGGCTTCTCGCTAGGCCGCGCGTGCGGCTTTGCGGAGGACCAGCCCGGCCCTCAAAACGTTGGTCGCTCCGACGATGTCGGCGTTCGCGGCATACCCGCATTTCACGCACACGAAGTCGGCTTGGACTTTGCGGTTGTCGCCCGACACGTGCCCGCACGCGGGTGCGGGGCAGGTACGGGACGTGTTGCGGGGGTTGACTGGGATCAGCTCTCGACCGGCGCTTTCAGCCTTGTGCGTGAGGACGCCCAGGAACACCCCCCAACCCGCGTCCAGAATGCTCTTGTTCAGCCCGGCCTTGGCCGCCGCTCCGTTCGGGGCGAAGTTCTCGACCTTGTCAGGGTCGGGCTTCGGTGCAGGGGCCTTGGTCATGTTGTCGATACGGAGTGCTTCGACGGCGAGGAAGTCCGCGCTACGGACCAGTGTGAGGGCGGTCTTATGCGCGTGATCGGTCCGTTGCCGGGCGACCTTCCGGTGGATGCGCCCGATCTTCCGTGCGGCCTTGCGCCGCCGGTTCGAGCCCCGCCTGGTGCGGGCATACGAGCGCTGCGCTGCGGTCAGCTCGGCTTCGGCGGTCTTCAGGT
>NZ_JBAHWD010000143.1:0-589 GCF_037044575.1 Nonomuraea sp. LPB2021202275-12-8
TGTCGGTGACGAGGAGCGCACCGTTCCGCTCACGACGCGCCATCCTGCGTATGTCATCTACACCTCGGGCTCCACCGGCAAGCCCAAGGGCACCGTCATCGAACACCGCGGCATCGTCAATCTGTACTGGAGTCACCACACGCACTTCTTCGGGCCGGAGGTGGCGGCCGCCGGCGACCGCCGGTTCCGGATCGGGTTCACCGCACCGCTGTCCTTCGACACCTCATGGGACTCGATCCTGTGGATGATGGACGGTCACGAGCTGCACGTGATCGACGACTTCGTCCGTCGCGACGCCGGAGGCCTGGTCGACTACGTGAACAGGCACGAGATCGACTTCCTCGACCTCACCCCCACGCACCTGGAACAGCTCGTCACCTTCGGTCTCCTCGATCCCGACCGACGCCCGCCGACCGTGCTGATGGTGGGCGGCGAGGCGATCAGCGACTCGCTGTGGACGGCGTTGGCGGCCGCTCCTGGCATGGCCGCATACAACTTCTACGGCCAGACCGAGTGCTCCAACGACAGCGTGTCCATCCGGATCTCCGAATCCGATCGGCCGCTGATCGGCAGAGCGCTCGCCAACACC
>NZ_JBAHWD010000144.1:0-586 GCF_037044575.1 Nonomuraea sp. LPB2021202275-12-8
CCTCAGCTATTCAGCCGGGGCGGTAGCTGTGCTCTAGAACATGAGAAAAGGTGCCCCTGAACTGCAAGGATTCGGGTGTCGAAGCCATATCCGCTGCAGAAGCAGGTGCACCTTTCTGGTGAGTGAGCGTATCGGGTGGGACCGCCGGTTGTCTGTCACCGCCGACGGAAAAGGGCTGGTCGGTCACGCGGGCGCGGTCCTGCTGCACAAACTCGCCGATCGGGTGGGGCTGACCCCGGCGCTCGGCGGACTGTGGCCGGATGGGCAGAGTGCGATCTGGCGCGATCGCGCGCATGTCCTCATCAGTCTGGCCGCCGCGATCGTGTGCGGCGCACGCAGCATGCTGGAGGCCGAACGGCTGCAGGCCCACCAGGCGGCACTGTTCGGGACGGCGCCGTCGGACTCCACCACCCACCGCACCCTGGCCGGCCTGGATGAGCCGATGCTCGCCCGCATCGCCCAGACCCGGGCGAAGATACGCCGCCACGTCTGGCAACTGCTGCACCTGCGCCCGGGCGGCTTCCCGTGGCTGACGGTGGCCGGCAAGCGACTGCGCGGCTGGATCGTCATCGACATCGACGCCACC
>NZ_JBAHWD010000145.1:0-584 GCF_037044575.1 Nonomuraea sp. LPB2021202275-12-8
GCCAGGACAAGATCTCCGTGTCGGTGCCGTCGGCCAGGCGGTAGTGGGTGAAGTCGGCCTGCCAGGTCTCGTTCGGCAGCGCGGCCTGGAAGCGGATGTAGGACGAGCGGGGCCGCTTCTTCGGCTCGGGCACGACCAGGCCGTACCGCATCAGGTAACGGCTGATCGTGGCCCGCGACACCGTCCGCCCGTGATGCTGGCGCAGGTGCCAGGCGACCGTGTCCGGTCCGGCGTCCAGGCCCTGCTCGGCGAGGTCCTTGCGGAGCCGGACGATCAACTCGACGGTGCCGGCGTCGACCGCGTTCGGCGAGCTCTTCGGCCGCCGCGACCGCGGCTCGAACGCCGCCTCGCCCTCGGCCCGGTAACGGGCCACCAGCTTGGACACCCAGCCCTTGGACACCCCGTAGGAGCGGGCGACCTCTGCCTGGGACCGTCCCTCGACGACAACGGCGGTGATGACAACTCTGGCCTTGGACACACCGCCCACGCTGTTGATGCGGCAGTTGCCTATGTCCCGAGACACACCTTGCTGAAGTTTCCTATGTCTTGCGACATGGGTTTCCTATGTCCTGAACCAGCACACT
>NZ_JBAHWD010000146.1:0-583 GCF_037044575.1 Nonomuraea sp. LPB2021202275-12-8
GAACACCTTCGCCAGCTCCCCTTGGTCGAAGAAGCGCTCGGCCGCCAGGCCCAAGCCTTGCTGTTGCAGCTGGATGCAGCATGCCGAGCCGCCGACGATCTCGCCGACGCCACCAGCGAGGCCTTCCACCAGCACCCGGACGCGGCCATCATCACCAGCTTCCCGGGCCTGGCCGATCTCACCGGCGCCCGGGTACTTGCCGAACTCGGCGACGACCGCTCCCGCTTCGCCGACGCCCGCGCGCTGAAGGCCTACGCCGGCGCAGCCCCGATCACCCGCGCCTCGGGCAAAAGCCTGGTCGTCCACCACCGCAAAGTGAAGAATCAGCGCCTGGCCGCCGCCGGCTACGTCTGGGCCTTCGCTTCCCTACGAGCACCAGGCCCCAGAGCCCACTACGACCGGCGACGCGCCGAAGGCGAGCGACACTCCAGCGCCCTACGCAACACCTTCAACCGTCTGCTCGGCTGCCTTCACCACTGCCTGCAAAAGGGCGTGACCTACAACGAAGATGTCGCCTTCCAACCACGATCGAAGGCCATGGCTTGACAACTTAGGCAGATCGGATGTCTGCGGCACCCGCTTT
>NZ_JBAHWD010000147.1:0-562 GCF_037044575.1 Nonomuraea sp. LPB2021202275-12-8
CACAAGCTCCTGGTCGACGGCTCTCACGGCTTGCTCCGTCTCCAGGGCCATGCACCTGTGTCCAAGGACGTTGTTAGCGAAAGCGTTAGCAAGATCAGTCGACCACTGGCCATCCTGGTATTGCCGACTGGCGGTCAACCGACCTGCTGAACTGCGGACACGAACGCGCCCTGAGCCTTTCCCATCGGTCAAGGGCACCCAAGAATCCCGGAATCGTCGGGGTCGTCAACGATGTGAGCGTCTGTCGATGGCGGGTGGCGTACTGATCAGCACCGGTCCCAGCGGCGGGACGAAGCGAGTTGAACGTCGTCCTCTTTTACGGTCAGGGCGCCGCCAGCCCTGTCCCAGAGAGCAGCCCGGCCGTTCGCATCTCCGAGCAGCACCAGAGGACGGCCCGGTACGGGTGCCGCGCCCTTGAAGGCGATCTTCTCAGTGACGGGCACAAGGCAGACAGCCTTTGGCTCGATCCCGTGAAACGGTTTCGTCGTCCCTGCGGCCCGCAGGTCCCGCAAGGCGATGGCACCACCCCGGGCCCCTTCCTGTATTCCGAGGACGCAGGGAA
>NZ_JBAHWD010000148.1:0-553 GCF_037044575.1 Nonomuraea sp. LPB2021202275-12-8
CGTCGGTGACGAGGAGCGCACCGTTCCGCTCACGACGCGCCATCCTGCGTATGTCATCTACACCTCGGGCTCCACCGGCAAGCCCAAGGGCACCGTCATCGAACACCGCGGCATCGGCAGCCTGGTCGCGCACAAGACCTCCACCTGCCACATCGACGCGACCAGCAGGGTTCTCCAGTTTGCGTCGCCCAGTTTCGACGTCTGCGTGGCGGAGATCGCCGCCTCGCTCCTCGCGGGCGCCTGCCTCGTGGTGCCCGACCGCTCGCTGTACGGTGCCGACCTGGCGGAGTTCATCGCCGAGCAGGAGATCACCCACGCTCACATGCCGCCCAGCGTCCTGGCCAGCATGCCGCGGTGCGAGCTGCCCTCCCTGCGAACCCTGATCATCGGTGGTGAGGAGTGCTCACCCGATCTGGCCGGCTACTGGGGCAGAAACCGCCGCCTGGTCAACGGCTACGGCCCCACCGAGGCGACAGTGGAGGTCACCTCGTGGACCGTCGCGCCCGATACAGAGCATGACCCCTCCTGCATCGGCACGCCTGCCCCGAACGCT
>NZ_JBAHWD010000015.1:0-187765 GCF_037044575.1 Nonomuraea sp. LPB2021202275-12-8
GCAGCATCTGATCTCCCAGACCTGCGTCGGAGGCGGTCGTTTCGTCTTCCGAAGACTATCAGATCCGGACGATTCTTGTCAAACCGCCCGATCCGGGAGCTTCCGGACGCCCCTTCCGAGGCAACCCTCTAAACTTACCCGAACTTTCAACCCGTGTCCAATCACGCGCGAACACGGCCCGAAGATCGGGGTCCATCTGAAGGGGTGTCGGGGCCGACTGGCCCCGCGTTGAAAACTGTAGCAGCCCCGGAGACGGGGAAGGCCCATAACTCTGTAACGAATGAGCCTTCCCCGACTGCGGCTAGCTCAAACCAAGCGCGGCGAGTTGGCTCTCGAGTCGCTCGATGTCGGCGGCGGCCTGGTCAGCACGCCCCCTGACCTTGGTCACCACGTCTGCGGGCGCCTTGGCCATGAACTGTTCGTTGCCGAGCTTGGCGGCCACCTGCGCCGCCTCCTTACGCGCGGTCGCCAGGTCCTTCTCCAGCCGCTTGCGCTCGGCCGCCACATCGATGGCGCCGGCCGTGTCGATCTCCACGCCGACGGCGCCCACGATGAACCGGGCCGTGGCGGAGAACGCCTCTGACGGCTCCGTGAGGCGCAGCAGCGAGCGGATCGCCGCCTCCTGCCCAGCGAGTGCGGTGCCGGCCAGCGCCAGCCGCGCGGCGACCTTCTGCCCGGGCTTGAGTCCCTGATCGGACCTGAACCTGCGCACCTCGGTCACCAGCTCCTGCAGCGCGACGATCTCCGCCTCCGCCTCAGGATCGGTGTAGCGGCGATCGACCGCCGGCCACGCCGCCACGACGATGGATTCGCCGCCGGTGACGGCCCGCCACAGCTCCTCGGTGACGAAGGGGACGAGCGGGTGCATGAGCCGAAGCAGCGAGTCGAGCACATGCCCCAGCACCAGCCGGGTGTGCTCGATCCCCTCACCGAGCTGGATCTTGGCCAGCTCGAGGTACCAGTCGCAGACCTCGTCCCAGGCGAAGTGGTAGAGCAGGTCGGAGGCCTTGGCGAACTCGAAGTCCTCGAAAGCCGCGTCCGCCTGCGTGATCACTGTCTGCAGGCGGGACAGGATCCACCTGTCGGCGGCCGTCAGCTCCAGCCCTTCGAGTGATCCGACCGCCGCGCCGTTCATCAACGCGAAGCGGGTGGCGTTCCAGATCTTGTTGCAGAAGTTGCGGGAGCCGGCCGCCCACTCCTCGCTGACCGCCACGTCGGCGCCGGGGTTGGCGCCGCGCAGCAGTGTGAAGCGGGTGGCGTCGGCACCGAAACGTTCGACCCAGTCCAGCGGGTCGACCACGTTGCCGAACGACTTGGACATCTTCTTGCCGTACTGGTCTCGGACCATCCCGTGCAGGGCCACGACGCGGAACGGAGGCTCGCCGTCCATCGCGTACAGCCCGAACATCATCATCCGGGCCACCCAGAAGAACAGGATGTCGTAGCCCGTCACCAGCACGGAGGTCGGGTAGAAGCGCGCGAGCTCCGGCGTGGCGTCGGGCCAGCCGAGCGTCGAGAACGGCCACAGCCCGGAGGAGAACCAGGTGTCCAGCACGTCCTGGTCCTGGATGTAACCCTCGGGCGGGGTCTCGTCCGGGCCCACGCAGACGACCTCGCCGGCCGGGCCGTACCAGACCGGGATGCGGTGTCCCCACCACAGCTGCCGGGAGATGCACCAGTCGTGCATGTCGTCGACCCAGTCGAAGTAGCGCTTGGCCAGCTCCGGCGGGTGGATGCGGGTGCGGCCGTCGCGCACCGCGTCGCCGGCCTCCTTGGCCAGCGGCGCGACGTTGACGAACCACTGCAGTGACAGTCTCGGCTCCACGACGGTCTTGCAGCGCGAGCAGTGGCCGACCGAGTGGACGTACGGGCGCTTCTCGGCGACGATGCGCCCATCGGCGCGCAGGGCGGCGACCACCGCGGGCCGCGCCTCGAACCGGTCGAGCCCTTCGAAGGGCCCGTGCGCCGTGATGACGCCGCGCTCGTCCATGACGGTCAGCGACGGCAGCGAATGGCGGCGGCCGATCTCGAAGTCGTTCGGGTCGTGGGCGGGCGTCACCTTGACCGCGCCGGTGCCGAAGGACGGATCGACGTGATCGTCTGCCACCACGGGGATCATGCGCCCGGTGAGCGG
Organism: Nonomuraea sp. LPB2021202275-12-8; assembly: GCF_037044575.1. Taxonomy (NCBI): domain Bacteria; kingdom Bacillati; phylum Actinomycetota; class Actinomycetes; order Streptosporangiales; family Streptosporangiaceae; genus Nonomuraea; species Nonomuraea sp. LPB2021202275-12-8. The sequence continues at coordinate 2,135 of NZ_JBAHWD010000015.1, forward strand.
CACCTCCACCAGCGTGCCGATCAGGTGCGCGTAGCGCTCGTCGGAGGGGTGGACGGCCACGGCGGTGTCGCCGAGCATGGTCTCGGCTCGCGTGGTGGCGACGACTATCTCGTCGGAGTAGCGGATCGAGACCAGCTCGCCCTCGTCCTCGCTGTGCTCCACCTCGATGTCCGACAGGGCGGTCAGGCAGCGCGGGCACCAGTTGATGATGCGCTCGGCGCGGTAGATCAGTCCCTCGTCGAAGAGCTTCTTGAACATCGTCTGGACGGCCCGCGAGAGGCCCTCGTCCATGGTGAAGCGCTCGCGCGACCAGTCGACGCCGTCGCCGAGCTTGCGCATCTGCCCGAGGATCTTGCCGCCGGACTCCTCCTTCCACTCCCAGACCCGCTCGATGAACGCCTCGCGGCCCAGGTCGTGGCGGGACTGCCCGTGCTTGGCCAGCTCTCGCTCGACGACGTTCTGGGTGGCGATGCCGGCGTGGTCCATGCCGGGCAGCCACAACGTCTCGTGGCCCAGCATGCGGGCCCGGCGGGTGAGCGCGTCCTGGACGGAGTGGTCGAGCGCGTGCCCGATGTGCAGGACACCGGTGACGTTCGGCGGGGGGAGAACGATGCTGTACGGCACGCGGGAGCTGCCCGGGTCGGCGTGGAAGTAGCCTTCGGACACCCATCGCTCGTAGCTACGGGTCTCGACGTCGGCCGGGGTGTACTGGGTAGGCAGCTCTGGCGTTGTCACAGTGACCAATTCTAGGGAAGGCGGGAAAGGGAAACGCCCCATGGAGTGCATCCACGGGGCGCTCTCGCTGTCGGGGTCGGCTCAGGCCGACTTCTCGCGCGGCGTGCGCTGCTGCTTGGCGGCGAGCTGGTCGCGCGGGACGAGCGTCGGGATCGCGTGCTCAAGCACCGACTCGCGGGTGATGACCACGCGGGCGACGTCTTGCCGGGAGGGTACTTCGTACATCACGGACTGAAGCACCTCCTCCAGGATGGCGCGCAGTCCACGGGCACCGGTGCCGCGCAGGATCGCCTGGTCGGCGATGGCCTCGAGCGCGCCGTCGGTGAACTCCAGCTCCACGCCGTCGAGCTCCAGCAGCTTGCGATACTGCTTGACCAGCGCGTTGCGGGGCTCGGTGAGGATCTGGATGAGCGCCTCGCGGTCGAGGTTGTGCACCGAGGTGATGACCGGCAGGCGGCCCACGAACTCGGGGATCATGCCGAACTTGAGCAGGTCCTCGGGCATCACGTCGCCGAAGATGTCGGCCGTGTCGACCTCTTCCTTCGAGCGGATGATGGCGTTGAAGCCGATGCCCTTCTTGCCGATGCGCGACTCGATGATCTTTTCGAGGCCCGCGAAGGCGCCACCGCAGATGAACAGCACGTTGGTGGTGTCGATCTGGATGAACTCCTGATGCGGATGTTTGCGGCCGCCCTGCGGAGGAACCGAGGCCGTGGTGCCCTCGAGTATCTTCAGCAGCGCCTGCTGCACACCCTCACCGGAGACGTCGCGAGTGATCGATGGATTTTCGCTCTTACGAGCGATCTTGTCGACCTCGTCGATGTAGATGATGCCGGTCTCGGCCTTCTTGACGTCGTAGTCGGCGGCCTGGATGAGCTTGAGAAGAATGTTCTCGACGTCCTCGCCGACGTAGCCCGCCTCTGTGAGGGCGGTGGCGTCGGCGATGGCGAAGGGCACGTTGAGCATCTTCGCCAGTGTCTGCGCCAGCAACGTCTTGCCCGAGCCCGTAGGGCCGAGCAGCAGGATGTTGCTCTTCGCCAGCTCGAGACCGTCGTCTCTGCCTCGGTCGCCCGACTGCACCCGCTTGTAGTGGTTGTAGACCGCCACCGAGAGAGCCTTCTTCGCCGAGTCCTGACCGATGACGTAGGCGTCGAGGAACTCGTAGATCTCCCTCGGCTTGGGCAGGTTGTCCCACTTGAGCTCGGAGGACTCGGAGAGCTCCTCCTCGATGATCTCGTTGCAGAGATCGATGCACTCATCGCAGATGTAGACGCCTGGACCGGCAATGAGCTTTTTGACTTGCTTCTGACTCTTCCCGCAGAAAGAGCACTTCAGCAGGTCTCCCCCGTCGCCGATGCGTGCCACCCCAGATACTCCTTTGCGTGGGACCGTCCTGCTCCCGCGATCCGTATCCTCCGGACCCGGTCCGAACCGCTCAGGTTTCGACGTTACCGTCTTCTGGGCCCTCAGTGAGCCCCCTAGCGGCGAGTCGCACCGGAACGTGCCCTATTGGGCAGCGCTCCGGTGCCTCACGTCTCGTCTAGGAAGCCACGGCCTGAGCTCGCTTCTTCCTGGACGGGATAATGTCATCGATCAGACCATACGCCTTTGCCTCGTCCGCGTTGAGAATTTTGTCGCGTTCGATGTCCTTGCGGACTTCGGCGGAGGCCTTCCCGGAGTGCTTCGCCACGATGTCCTCAAGGAGGCTCCGCATGCGAAGGATCTCTCGGGCCTGGATCTCGATGTCGCTTCCCTGGCCGCCGCCCTCGGTGGACGGCTGGTGGATCAGCACCCTGGCGTTGGGAAGCGCGAAGCGCTTGCCCGGGGTGCCGCCGGCCAGCAGCACGGCCGCGGCGGAGGCCGCCTGGCCGAGGCAGACGGTCTGGATTTCCGGCCTGACGAACTGCATCGTGTCGTAAATCGCCGTCATGGCGGTGAACGACCCGCCGGGCGAGTTGATGTAGATGCTGATGTCACGGTCGGGGTCGAGCGATTCGAGCGTCAGCAACTGGGCCATGACGTCGTTGGCCGAGGCGTCGTCGATCTGCACTCCGAGGAAGATGATGCGGTCCTCGAAGAGCTTGTTGTACGGGTTCATCTCCTTCACGCCGTAGGACGTGCGCTCGACGAAGGAGGGGAGAACGTAGCGGCTTTGGATGTTCACTTTAGCTCCCCCTAGGAGACGGGGCCCTGCGAGGGCACCTGCCGCGCGCTTCGCACGACGTGGTCGATGAAGCCGTAGTCCTTGGCCTCGTCGGCCGTGAACCAGCGGTCGCGGTCGGAATCCGCCTCGATCTGCTCCAGCGGCTGACCGGTGTGGACTGCGATCCGCTCGGCCAGCGTCTTCTTCACGTAGAGCATCTGCTCGGCCTGGATGGCGATGTCCGCCGCGGTGCCCCCGATGCCGCCAGAAGGCTGGTGCATCATGACGCGGGCATGCGGAAGGCCATAGCGCTTGCCCCGCGCGCCTGCCGAGAGCAGGAACTGCCCCATGGAGGCCGCCATACCCATGACGACCGTGGAGACGTCGTTGGGCACATACTCCATCATGTCGTAAATCGCCATGCCGGCACTCACGGAGCCGCCCGGCGAGTTGATGTAGAGCGTGATGTCGCGCTCCGGGTCGTCAGCTGCCAGCAGCAGCAGCTCGGCGCAGATCCGGTTGGCGATCTCGTCATTGACCTCCTGTCCGAGCACGATGATGCGCTCGCGCAGCAGGCGCTGGTAAAGCTGGTCCTCAAGCCGGAAGGACGTGCCGTTCTCACGGCCTCGCGACTCAGGCTGAAAGGAGGTCGGCGGGCTGGTCACAGCGTCACCTTCCGATGCGTCGTAATCGATTGGCTTTGCTTGTGACCCTAACGCGCGCCGCCCACAGGTCATGCCCGGTCCACGTACTGTTCGCTGACGGCGCAGGTTCGGGTCAACGGAGGTTACCTCCAGGTATGCACGAAGCCCCCAGGCCAGGGCGGCTGGGGGCTGGTGTGCCTGGGTGAGGTTACGCCTCGTTCTTCTCCTCGGCGGGCTCCTCAGCATCCTCCTCGACGACCTCTTCACCGTTGATCTCGGTGTAGATGGCCTTGAGGTCGACCTCGTTGCCCTCGCCGTCGACGACCTTGGCAGCGTCGCCGATCACGGACTTGGCCTTGTCACGGACGATCTCGACCATGGCCAGCGTGAGCTGGTCGTTGTCGGCCAGGTGCTGCGCGAGCTGGTTGGGCTGGACGCCCATCTCCATGGCGCGGCGGACGACGAAGTTGGTCAGCTCCTGCTCCGAGACGCCCAGCTCCTCGGCCTTGACGATCTTGTCGAGCACGAAGCCGACCTTGATCGCCTTGGCGGCGCTGGTCTCGAACTCGGCCAGGCGCTCCTCCTCCGTCGTCTGGTAGAGACGGAAGTACGCCTCGCGGCTCAGACCGCTCTCGGCGATCTGGTGCTCGAGGTTGTGCGTACGGGCGTCGATCTCGGCCTTGAGCGCGCTGTCGGGGATCGGGATCTCGATCTTGTCCAGCAGCGTGTCGAGCGCCTTCTCGCGGGTCTGGACGACCTGCTCGATGAGCTTGTTGCGGCGGGCCTGCTCGCGGATGCTGTCCTTGAGCTCCTCCAGCGTGTCGAACTCGCTGGCGAGCTGGGCGAACTCGTCGTCGAGCTCGGGCAGGACCTTCTCCTTGACCGACTTGACAGTGATGATCACGTCGGCCTCCTCGCCGGCGTTCTCGCCGCCGACGAGCTCGGTCTTGAAGCTCTTCTCCTCGCCCGCCGACATGCCCTCGAGGGCGTCGTCGAGGCCCTGCAGCACGGAGCCGGCGCCGACCTCGTAGGAGACCTCGTTGGCCTGCTGCTCCTCGATGTTCTTGCCGTCGATCTCGGCACGCAGGTCCATCACGACGAAGTCGGAGGCCGTGGCCGCGCGCTCGACACCGGTCAGCGTGGCGAAGCGCTGGCGCAGCGCGTCGAGCTGGGTGTCGATGTCGGCGTCGGAGACCTCGGCGGACTCGACGGTGATCTCGAGGCCCTGGTAGTCGGGCACGTCGAAGTTGGGCCGGATGTCGACCTCGGCGGTGAACTCGATCTGCTCACCGTCGTCGATCTTCGTGACCTCGATGTCAGGCTGGCTGACCGGGAACACGTCGACCTCGTCGACGGCCTGCCCGTAGAGCTTGGGCACCGCGTCGTTGAGGGTCTCCTCCAGCACCACCGCCCGGCCGAAGCGCTGCTCGATGATGCGGGCCGGGACCTTGCCAGGACGGAACCCGGGGACGCGCACCTGCTGCGCGACCTTCTTGTATGCCGCATCCATGCTCGGGCGCAGCTCGTCGAACGGCACCTCGACAGTGAGCTTGACCCGGGTCGGGCTGAGCTCCTCGACAGCGGTCTTCACGGGGTGGTCTCCTTGATCAAGCTTCGAGTGATAGCGGGCACGTCCATTCGGTTACGGCTCGCGCGCCGCGCCCACGTGATCTGCGCTGGGCATGCTCCGCCACGGCGGGATCCAAGCGCCATTTGTCAGTCTAGGGCAGACCCGGCAGCTCTCAGAACTCTTCCGCGACGGCGCGCAGCAGCTCGACGGTCTCGTCCGGGGTGGTGCTAACGGCGCAGAGCCGCTCCATCACCTCGGTGTAGCGATCCACATCCTCGCGCTTGTCCAGGTAGAGGGCGCTGGCGAGCTGCTCTACGTAGATCACGTCGGGCAGGTCGTTGTCGGGGAAGCGCAGGATGCTGAACGCGCCGCCCTCCGCGCTGTGGCCGCCGAAGCTGAACGGCATGACCTGGATCGTGATGTTCGACTGGCGCATGAGGTCGATCAGGTGCTCGAGCTGGGCACGCATGACCTCGGCGCCGCCGATGGGACGGCGCAGCGCCGCCTCGTCGATGACCGCCCAGAAGACCGGGCCGTCGGGCTTGTCGAACACGCGCTGGCGCTCAAGACGCAGGTCCACGCGCCGGGATATCTCTTCTGCGCCGAGTCCGGCGGCTCCCGCCGTGACGACCGCGCGCGCGTACTCCTTGGTCTGCAGCAAGCCCGGCACGAACTGGACCTCGTACGTCCTGATCCGGACAGCCGCCTCCTCCAGGCCTACGTACGCCTGGAACCAGGTGGGGAGGATGTCGTTGAACCGGTGCCACCAGCCGGGCTCGTTCGCCGTGACGACCAGGTCGAGCACGGCGGCGCGGGCCTGGTTGTCGACGACTCCGTAAAGAGTCAGCAGGTCGGCTACGTCGCGCTCCTTGAAGCCGACGCGGCCGAGCTCCATGCGGCTGATCTTGGACTCGGAGCCCCTGATGAGGTGGCCGGCCTCCTCGCGGGTGACGCCCCGGCTTTCCCTCAGCCTGCGCAGCTGGGAGCCCAGGAGGATCCGCAACGCCGTCGGCCCGGAACCCGGCTGGTTCTGCGTCACGTTGCCTCCTATCAAGGTCCGCACACACAGTGACACCACATCGCCGGGTATGACAAGGTCTCAACCTGGTGTCCGATTCGGATACGTAATCGGTTACCGCCCATGCGGCTGCACAATGCACATGCACGTGCATTTGGGTCTTGCAGCGACACGTGATGGTGTCCCATGATGGGCTAGTGCATTCTGGGCCAAACATGCACTAAACCGATGGCAACTGGGAGGTACAGGCGGGATGGTGGAGGACCCTCTGGCCACTGCCGACTGCCTGCAGATCACCCGTGAGGTGGGTTTCGACCACCTCCTCACCTCGGGCAAGCCGTACACCACCGCGTGTCCCCTGCCTTTCCAGGCCGACTCGGTCAAGACCGCAAGGGACGTGACGCGCTCCACCCTGAGGGGCTGGGGCCTGCCGGAGCTGGGCGACGACGCCGCGCTCGTGGTGTCGGAGCTGGTGACCAACGCCGTCAGGTATTCGATGTACGCCCGCGGCCGGCGCGAGATCACCCTGCTGCTGATGCGGGTGGTGCCCCACGTGCTGCTGGCGGTCGCCGACCCGAGCGACGACGTGCCGCGTCCCAAGGAGCCGGACTTCGTCTCCGAGAATGGGCGCGGCCTTTATATCGTCGAAACCTACAGTCAATGCTGGGGCTGGGACCCGCTCGCGCGCGGTGGCAAGGCCGTGTGGGCGCTCTTCCGCACCGAGCCGTAATCCCAGGAGAGTCAGCTGCCGCGGCGTTCCAGGACGAACCACGCGAGCAGGCAGAGCAGCGTGAACACGCAGAAGATCGCGACCAGGATCGGCGAGGACACCAGGAAGGCCGCGAACAGGGACACCGCCGCCGCGCCGGCGGCCATCGTGGAGGCACGCATCACAGAGTGCATTCTGCCGGATCCCGCCCATCCCTGACGCCCCGAGCCTGACGGCCCCCGATGGCCTCGTCGATCGCTATGATCGCATCCGTCGATCTTGAGGCGGTCCAGTGTGTACGTGATCAACCGCCACGACCTGCGGGCCGCCGGCATCGCTCGCAGCACTGGCTGGCTTCCCACCGACTGTTCGCACGGCCTTCGTTTCCTGCGTGCGCTCGGCGAGATCCACACACCCTCTGCCGGTCACGACCTCCTCCTCATCCGCTGACCACCTCGGGAGCAAGGTTTCTCCGCCGCACTGTCGTGTGGCGGACTTCGCCGATCGTCTTCCTGGTGAGCGCGGTGACCGGGCTACGCTCCCGCTTCCGGCAGGCTGAGACCGTGTGGTCCGCTGGCAGCGGACCACACAGAGGAGGACAGGCGTGAAGTACGTGCTGATGTTCGTCGAGACCGAGCGGTTCGCCAAGGAGCTGGAGGCGATGGGCCAGCTGGAGCGCGAGGCCGCCTACGAGGCGGTGGGCCGCTGGTTCGCCGAGCACGCCGACAAGATCACCCACCACACGCATCTGGCTCCGGTGCACACCGCGACCACGGTGCGGCTGGACCGCGACGACCCGGTGGTCACCGACGGACCGTTCGTCGAGGGCAAGGAGGTGGTCAGCGGTTTCGCCGAGGTCGAGGTGGCCGACCTGGACGAGGCGCTGAGGCTGGCCCGCTCGTGGCCGGCGTGCCCGGTCGTGGAGATACGCCCCGCATCATGACCGGGCCCGTAGGTGAGACGCTGGCCCGGGTGGTGCGCGAGCACGCGGGCCGGCTGGCCGCCTCTCTGGTGTCGTTACTGGGCGACTTCTCCACCGCCGAGGATCTGGTCCAGGACGCGGTCGAGACGGCGCTGCGCCGCTGGCCGGTCGAAGGCGTACCGGATCGGCCGGACGCCTGGTTGTTCACGGTGGCCCGGCGGCGTGGGCTGGACGTGCTGCGGCGCGAGTCGAACTACCGGGCCAAGCTCGCCCTGCTCACCTGGCCGGAGCCCGCCGCGGGGGACGACCGGCTACGTCTGGTCTTCACCTGCTGCCACCCGGCACTGTCGCGTGCGGCGCAGATCGCGCTCACGCTGCGGGTGGTGTGCGGGCTGAGCACCGCGCAGATCGCCTCGGCGTTCGTGGTGCCGGAGGTCACAGTGGCGCAGCGGATCACACGCGCCAAACGGAAGATCGGCGAGGCGGGCATCCCCTACCGGATACCGGCCGCGGATGACCTGCCGGCCCGCCTGGACGAGGTGCTGGCAGTCATCTATCTGCTGTTCAACGAGGGCTACCTGTCGAGTACGGCCGAGCGGGCACAGGCGCGTGACCTGGTGGAGGACGCCGAATGGCTGGCCGCGCTGCTGGCCGAGCTGATGCCGAGGGAGCCGGAGGCGGCCGGCCTGCTGGCGTTGATCCGGCTGCATCGGGCGCGCGGCGCGGCCCGCTTCGACGCGGGCGACCGGCTGGTCCTCCTGGCAGACCAGGATCGCGGCCTGTGGGACCGGCAGGCCATCGAGGAGGCCACCGCGCTGCTGGTCCGGACGGCGAAGACCCATCACCGACCGGGGCCGTACCAGCTACAGGCGGCGATCGTGGCCTGCCATGCCGAGGCAGGCAGCTTCGAGCACACCGACTGGGCGCAGATCCTGGTGCTGTACGACATGCTGCTGCATCTGGCGCCTTCGCCGGTCACCCGGCTGCACCGGGCCATCGCCCTCCGGTACGCCAAGGGAGCCGAGGCGGCGCTGGCCGAGCTGAAAGACCTGGACCAGGCACTGGATCGCTACCCGCTGTTCCACGCCACCCTGGCTGAACTGCTGCGCGATCTGGGACGCCCTCAGGAGGCCCGGCAGGCCGACGAGCGGGCGCTGGCCCAGACCGCCAACCCGGCGCAGCAGGCGCTGCTGCACGAGCGGCTCCGCTGGAACTGACGGGACAGTGTCGGCCTCGGCCGCACTGACCGGAATCTGTCAGTCCGACGCGCCATGATCGGCGCCCAGACATGCAGGAGATCCTCAAGGAGTGCCGTGACTGTCGCCGACGGAGCCGGGTGGTCCGACCTTGGCTGGAAGGCCTGGACGAACCTGACTCTGATCCGCGCCCGCCTCGATGCGGGCGCCGACCCCGATGCAGGCACGCGCCACAACGGACCGCCGCTGCACGAAGCGGCCGGGCACGGCTCGCCGGATGTGGTCGAGGAACTGGTCCGACGCGTCGACGACGTGGATGCGGAGCATGACGGTCGCACCGCGCTCTGGCTCGCCGTCTTCGCCAACCGTCCCGACAATGCCCGCGCCCTGGCCGCTGCTGGAGCGGACCCGTGGCGCCCGATGACGGCCGGCTGGTCTCCCGGCCGACTCAGCCTGGCCACTCCCACTCCTGACCTCTTCCCAGCTCATCCTGGAGAGCCCGGCCTGTCCACCGCCGAGACCGCCGCAGTGACCCTGGCAACAGCGACACCGCGTGACGCCTGTGTTGTCTGGGAAAGCCGCAGTGCGTCGCGGGTTGTCAAGCCTCGACTCTGCTGGCCGCCATGCGCCAAGAAGATCGGAAAGCCCTTCACTCATCCCGTGGTGTGCGTCCGGGGGGCATGCCAGGCCCGATCGTGGCCTGGATCTCGGCGGGGTCGTCCACGCGACCGCAGTGGGCGCAGACCGTCTGCTGGGTGACTCCGGCGCCGCACACCGAGTGGGTGTAGAGGATCGGCGGCTCCCCGTCGGTCGCCCACATGTCGCCCCATTCGGAGAGCGCGACCAGCGCGGGCGCGAGCGCTCGCCCCTTGTCGGTAGGCAGGTACTCATACAGTTCGGGTTGCTCGGAGTATCTGTGGCGCCGCATGATCCCGGCCTCGACGAAGCCGTCGAGCCGGGCCTTGAGGATGTTGGTCGCGATGCCCAGGTTGCGCTGGAAGTCGCTGTAGCGGGTCGCTCCCCCGAACAGGGCGTCGCGAACGATCAACAGGCTCCAGCGCTCGCCGATCACCTCCAGCGAGCGTGCGATCGAACACACTTGTGATTCGTAGGTCTTCCCCAGCATGCACCCGATCTTATCTAAGGTGCTTGCATCATGAAAGCGCCTGAACTACGGTGCTTGCATGATGCAAGCAGGCCAGGACTTCACCGCCACCTTCTCGGTGGACCGGACTCCCCATGAAGCATTCGAGGCCATCGCCAACGTCCGCGGTTGGTGGTCGCAAGAGGTCGAGGGCCTCACCGACCAGGTCGGGGGCGAGTTCGATTACCACTACAAGGACGTCCACCGCTGCACGATCCGCGTCACGGAACTCGTGCCCGGCCGGAAGGTCGCATGGCTCGTCCTGGCGGCTACCTCGGCGGCAGCCTGCGGAACCTGATCAACACAGGGGAAGGCCGGCCCAACCCGAAAGAGAACGGGAACGCCCCGGCCCACCAGCAATCGCGGCAGCCGAGCGTGCCAAGTCCCACACGTGAATCATCGGTCCGCGAGCCGGCGCCGCCCGTGGACTGTCACGCTCCGGCCTGGCGCGGGATGAGGATTCGATCAGCGTCCCGCCGCATCTCCCTCACCTCTTGGGGCCACACCGGCGGGTTCCTGCTCGACGGCGAGCGAGCAGCCCCTCTCCCGCTTTCACGATCATGACGTGGCAGGTGGCGCCCGACGTGGGGATCGGCGCGTCCTGGCCCCCTTGCCTCAGCGAGGTGGCCAGGCCCGATTGGCCACGGCCCTGCGTGGCGACGCCGAACGCTGCAGCCATTCGCGTACAACGACGCGTACAACGACAAGGAGATTTGAAATGATCACGCCGATGCCCGGCAGCATCCTTCTTGGCACCACCCAGCCCGCGGAACTGCGGGCCTGGTACCGCAGCGCGCTCGCACCGGGACATGAGGGCGAAGGGCCGATCGACCTCGGCGGCTTCCTGCTGGTCATCGAGCAGCGCGACGACATCGACGCGAAGAACAACGAGCCCGGCCGAATGATCCTCAACTTTCACGTCGACGACTTCGACGCCGTCGAGGCGCAGCTGCGGGCGGCGGGCGTGGACTGGCTCGTTCCCGTCGCGGATCGCCCCTCCGGCCGCTTCGGGACGTTCGCAGACCCTGATGGGAACTACCTCCAGATCATCCAGTTCAAGCAGGACGCATAAGTCCAGGCGAGATGGCCGCGACGGTCAGGACCGCGACCGCTGAGCGGGCAACCGTACCTGCGCCGGCACTTGGCCGCCGCCGCTGGCCTGACCCGCAGGACCTGCAACGAGACCGTACGGATCTCCTTCGCCGAGTACGCCACCAAGGCCGGGGCGGTTCGGCGTTCCGTACGGGCAGGCGGGGACACCAAGACACGCAAGTCCCGGCTCACCGTCTACAGGAGGCGGATCCGGCCCGTCCCGCAGGCCGGTGCGGTGGCGATGGACCGCATCTTTGCGGAGCGTTGGTCACGCAGAAGGCCCCTTCCCATTCGGAAGGGGCCTTTGGGCTGGTCGGGGCGACAGGATTTGAACCTGCGACTTCTTGCTCCCAAAGCAAGCGCGCTGCCAAGCTGCGCCACGCCCCGTTGCGCCGGGTACGCACACGCTCCGGGACTCCGGTACGCTTACGCCCTGACGACCGGATGAAGTCTAGACCAGAGTTCGACCGGTTCGCGCGGACGTAGCTCAATGGTAGAGCCCTAGTCTTCCAAACTAGCTACGCGGGTTCGATTCCCGTCGTCCGCTCCACCTGCTGAAGGCCAGGTCACCTCGCATGAGGGACCTGGCCTTCGAGTTTCACCTGGGCCTGTGTGCCCGATCGCTTCCCGACCGGCTGCACGGGTTCGGTTCCCGTCGTCTCGTAGGCTCGTGGGGATGCGCACGCGACCGATCTCCATGGAATCGCTGGTTGACGAGCTGGCCGAGTCGATCTCGGGGCGGCCGCGTGACGGGTGGGTGCGGGTGGCCGTGGATGGGGCGCCGGTCGCGGGCGGCGAGGAGCTGGCCGACCGGCTGGTCGCGCCCCTGCGGGTGCGGGGGCGGACGGTGCTGCGGGTGTCCGCGGCGGACTTCCTTCGGCCCGCGTCGCTGCGCCTGGAGTTCGGGCGGGCGGATCCGGACGTGTTCTACGACGAGTGGCTCGACACGGCGGCGCTGGTGCGGGAGGTGCTGGAGCCGCTGGAGCCCGGTCGGTCGGGGAAGGTGCTGCCCGCCCTGTGGGACAGCCGGGTGGATCGGGCGTTCCGGGTGCCGTACGAGACGTTGCCGCCGGGCGGGGTGTTGCTGCTCGACGGGACGCTGCTGCTCGGCAGGGGGCTGCCGGTCGAGATGAGCGTGCATGTGTGGCTGTCCGGGGCGGCGCTGGCTCGGCGGACGGCGGAGGATGAGCGGTGGCGGTTGCCCGCGTATGAGCGGTACGAGAGGGAGGTGCGGCCGCAGGAGGTCGCAGATGTGGTGGTGCGGGCCGATCACCCGCGCCGGCTCGCGGTCAGCTGGGACTCGTCGTGAAGACCGTCAGGAGTGAGCGCGACACCTGACGGCGGACCTGGAACGCGGCGGCAGACCGGCGCAGACTGAGGTGATGGTTCCCAGTCACTGGTACAACATCGTTCCCGACCTGCCCGCTCCGCCGCCGCCACCGCTGCATCCCGGCACCAGGCAGCCGGTGGGGCCGGACGATCTCGCTCCGCTGTTCCCCATGGAGCTCATCCGGCAGGAGGTGAGCCAGGAGCGCTTCGTCGCCGTTCCGCAGGAGGTGCTCGACGTCTACCGGCTCTGGCGACCCACCCCGCTGATGCGGGCGCGCAGGCTGGAGAAGGCGCTCGGCACACCGGCCCGCATCTACTACAAGTACGAGGGCGGCTCACCGGCCGGCTCGCACAAGCCGAACACCGCCGTGCCGCAGGCGTACTACAACGCCCGCGAGGGCGTGCGCAAGCTGACCACGGAGACCGGAGCGGGACAGTGGGGCAGCGCGCTGGCCTTCGCCTGCTCCCAGTTCGACCTCGAGTGCGAGGTCTGGATGGTACGGACCTCCTATGAGCACAAGCCCTACCGGCGCTCGCTCATGCAGGTGTACGGCGCGACCGTGCACGCGAGCCCGTCGCCCGTGACGATGTCGGGCAGCAAGGTGCTGGCCGAGGAGCCCGACTCGCCCGGCAGCCTCGGGATCGCGATCAGCGAGGCGGTCGAGGTGGCCGCCGCCGCGCAGGACACCCGCTACGCGCTCGGCTCGGTGCTGAACCACGTCCTCATGCACCAGACGGTGATCGGCGAGGAGGCGCTGGGACAGCTCGACGAGATGCCGGACCTGATCATCGGCTGCACCGGCGGCGGGTCGAACTTCGCCGGGCTGGTCTTCCCGTTCCTGCGCGAGAAGCTGGCCGGGAAGATCAACCCCACGCTGCGCGCCGTCGAGCCGGCCGCCTGCCCGTCTTTCACGCGTGGCCGTTACGCCTACGACTTCGGCGACACGGCGGGGCTCACGCCGCTGCTGAAGATGCACACGCTCGGCCACGGCTTCGTGCCGGACCCCATCCACGCGGGCGGGCTGCGCTATCACGGCATGTCACCGTTGCTGTCGCACCTGTACGAGCTGGGCATGTTCGAGGCGGTCACCAGGTCGCAGTCGGAGTGTTTCGAGGCGGGTGTGCGGTTCGCCAGGACCGAGGGCATCCTGCCCGCGCCGGAGCCGACGCACGCGCTGGCCGAGACCATCGCCGAGGCGCTGCGCTGCAAGCAGAGCGGCGAGGAGAAGGTGATCCTCACGGCGCTGTGCGGGCACGGCCACTTCGACCTGGCAGCCTACGACCGCTACCTGTCGGGGCGGATGGAGGACTTCGCGCTGCCGCAGGAGCGGATCGACGAGGCTCTCAGCGAACTGCCGGGTTAGGTTGAGGTATGGATGTCGATGTGATCGTGCTGGGGCTGGGACCGGGCGGCGAGGACGTCGCGGGGCGGCTCGCGGAGGCCGGGCTGGAGGTCGCCGGGGTCGAGGCGAACCTGGTCGGTGGTGAGTGCCCCTACTGGGGCTGCATCCCCTCGAAGATCATGATCCATGCCGCGGCCGCGGCCGAGCCCGACTGGCAGGCGCTGGTGGGGCGGATCCGCGAGGCGACCGACAGCTGGGACGACAAGACGGCGGCCGACCGGTTCACCGGAAAGGGCGGCCACCTCGTCCGGGGGCACGGCCGGATCACCGGCCCGCGCGAGGTGACGGTCGGCGACCAGGTGCTTCGGGCACGCCGGGGGATCGTGATCGCCTCCGGCTCGGAGCCCGCGGTACCGCCGATCGACGGACTGGCCCGGACGCCGTACTGGACCAACCATCAGACGATCGAGGCCGACATCCTGCCCGCCTCTCTCATCGTGCTGGGCGGCGGGGCCATCGGGGTGGAGCTGGCGCAGGTGTTCTCCCGGTTCGGCACCGAGGTGACGGTGGTCGAGGCGGCCGAGCGCCTGGTCGCGCTGGAGGAGCCGGAGGCCGGCGAGCTGCTCGCCAAGGTGTTCGCGAACGAGGGCATCACGGTCATGACAGGCGCCAAGGTGTCGACGGTGTCGCATGCCGGCGGGCTGTTCGAGCTCGGCGGGGTGCGGGCGGAGAAACTGCTGGTCGCGACCGGGCGCCGGGTCGACCTCAGGGCGCTCGGAGTGGGCGCGCTCGGGCTGGACGAGAGCGCCCGCGCCGTGCCCGCGGACGAGCGGATGCGCGTGACGGACGGGGTGTGGGCGCTGGGCGACGCGGTCGGCAAGGGGGCGTTCACGCACATGGCGACGTATCACGCGAACATCATCGTCAAGGAGATCCTGGGCGAGCCGGTGCATCCCGCGGAGTATCACGCGGTGCCGAGGGCGACGTTCACCGATCCGGAGATCGGCTCCGTCGGGTTGACGGAGGCGCAGGCCCGCGAGCGAGGCCTGGACGTACGCACGGCCGTGGGTGATCTGGGCACCAGAGGCTGGATCGCGCAGGCCGAGGGCTTCGTCAAGCTGGTGGCGGCCGACGGTGTCCTGGTCGGGGCGACGTTCGCGGGGCCGTCAGGCGGTGAGGTGCTCGGCATGCTGACGCTGGCCGTGCACGCCCGGATCCCGCTGAGCAGGCTCGACGAGATGATCTACGCGTATCCGGCCTTCCACCGGGCGGTCTCGCCCGTGGTGAGGGAGCTCACCGCGGGCGGCTGAACCGTCAGTTGGCGTTGGGGCGCCTGCCGTGGTTGGCCTTCTTCTTCTTGCGCGCCTTGCCTTTGCGGGCTCGCTTGGCCATGGCTCCTCCTCCGATGATCGGGGTACGGCGTGTGTCCCCAACTTCCCTTCCCGGCCGGCTGTGCACAAGCCATTCCGATGACCTAACATTCCCCAACAAATTCGTGTCATAATTTGGTGGAATCTGTTGGAAGGAGCGGGGGCGTGCTCGCACAGCAGCGTCAGCAGGCGATTCTCGAACGCGTCCGCAGCGCCGGCGGCGTCCGGGTGGCCGATCTCGTCCGCGAGCTCGGCGTTTCCGACATGACGATCCGCCGCGACCTCGAGGTGCTCGCCGAGCGCGGGCTGCTGGAGAAGGTGCACGGCGGCGCGACGGCGCTCGGCCCCGGTTCCACCGAGGAGCCCGGCTTCACCGCCAAGTCCGCCCGCCAGCAGCAGGAGAAAGAGGCGATCGCGCGCCGCGCCGCCCAGCTCGTGCGGCCGGGCACGGCGGTCGCGCTGTCGGCGGGCACCACCACGTGGGCGATGGCCCACCACCTGATCGGCGTGCCCGAGCTCACGGTGATCACCAATTCGGTGCCCGTCGCCGACGTCTTCCACCGCAACCCACGCGCCGACCGCACCGTCGTGCTCACCGGCGGCGTCCGCACCCCCTCCGACGCGCTGGTCGGCCCGGTGGCCGTGGCGGCGATCCGACGGCTGCACGTGGACACCCTCTTCCTGGGCGTGCACGGGATGAGCGTGCGCGCCGGCTTCACCACGCCCAACCTGCTCGAATCCGAGACTGACAGGGAGCTGGTGAGCGCCGCGCACCGGCTGGTCGTGCCCGCGGACCACACCAAGTGGAACACGGTCGGCATCAGCACGATCGCCGAGCTGACCGAGGCCGACGTCGTCATCAGCGACCCGGGGTTGCCCGAGGAAGCACGCATGGAGCTGGTCGAACGGGCCGGAGAACTGATCATCGCGGAGGACTCGCAGTGAAGCGCACCATCACCCATCTGGCCGACGGCCGTGAACTGATCTACTTCGATCGGCGCGACGACGCCGACCGGAGCGCGATCGACCGCCGGCCGCTCGATCCCCGGCCGGTGGCGTCCGAGCTGCGCTACGACCCGCTGACCGACGAGTGGATCGCGATGGCGGGGCACCGGCAGACCCGGACGTTCCTGCCTCCGGCCGACGAGTGCCCGCTGTGCCCGTCGTCCGACACGAGGGCTTCGGAGATCCCGGCTCACGACTACGACGTCGTGGTGTTCGAGAACCGATTCCCCTCCTTTTCCGGAAATTTCGGCTCTTACCAGGACCCTGGTGGGCTGAGTGAGGTCCGTCCGGGCGCAGGGCGGTGCGAGGTGGTGTGCTTCACGTCCGAGCACTCCTCCTCGTTCTCCCGGCTCTCCGACGAGCAGGTCGAGCTGGTCATGGAGGCCTGGGCGGACCGCACGGCCGAGCTGTCCGCGATCGAGGGCGTGGAGCAGGTCTTCTGCTTCGAGAACCGGGGCGAGGAGATCGGTATCACGATCTTCCACCCGCACGGCCAGATCTACGCCTACCCCTACGTCACCCCCAAGACCAGGCTGCAGCTCGGCGCCGCCAGGCGTTATGCCGAGCGCCACCCCGGCCGCAACCTCTACGCCGACGTGCTGGACGCCGAGCGGGCCGGGCCCCGGGTGGTGGCCGCCAACGAGCTGTGGACGGCCTTCGTGCCCGCCGCCGCCCGCTGGCCGTTCGAGGTGCACCTCTATCCGCACCGGCAGGTGCCGGACCTTGCGGCGCTGTCGGAGGCGGAGCGTGCGGCGTTCGCACCGCTCTACACCTCGGTCCTGCGGGCGCTCGACGGCCTGTTCGACGTCGCGATGCCGTACATCTCGGCCTGGCACCAGGCGCCGGTACGGCAGGACCGCGAGCTGGGCTACCTGCACCTGGAGCTGTTCTCCATCCGGCGGGCTCCCGGCAAGCTGAAGTTCCTGGCAGGATCGGAGTCGGCCATGGGCGCCTTCGTCAACGACGTGCTCCCGGAAGAGGCTGCGCGCATGCTTCGATCACAGGTAGATCACTAATTGATTTCTGGTTGGAGTCGCATTACTCGTGATCTACCACTAATATCCCTTCAAGCACGGCCGTAACGTCGTGTAACGCCTAATCCCGGGCGAGTTGCCCGGGAGCCGGGGACCCACCGCACTTGGGGTGAAGCCGCTTCGGTGGCAGGGAGCTCTCTTGCCCGAACCCGTCAGCTAACCCGGCCGGCAGAGGGAGAGGAACCCGTACGTGGCGGCAGCGTCCCCCGCGCAACTGGCCATCGGCGTCATCACCGCGGCAGCGGTGGCCCTCATCCCGGCGACCGGCTCCGCCGCCGTCTCCGGCCCAGCGGCGGCGACCACCACCGCGGACCCCAAGCCCACCGAAAGCCGGCTCCGGGCCGAGCTCAAGGCGCTGAACCAGAAGGTCGACAAACTCATCGAGCGCTACAACCTCAAGCGCGTCGAGCTGGCCGAGGCCCAGAAGGCCGCCGAAGCGGCCAAGAAGCGCCTGGACACGGCCGACGAGGCGCTGACCACGGCCCAGCGGCGCGTCGCCGAGCTGGCCTCGCTGCGCTATCAGAACGGCGGCATGCCCCTGCCGACCATCGTGATGCCGCCCGACGGCGCCGCCGCCGCCGTGCTGGAGCAGCTCACCGCCAATCAGACGGCCGTGGTGCAGGGCGTGGCCGACGCGCGCGATGAGAAGAAGAAGGCCGCCGACGACGCGGCGGCGCTCGCCCGCGACATCAGCGCCGACACCGCCGAGGTGGCCAAGCAGCGCGACGACGCCAAGGACGTCATCGGGGACATCCAGAAGAAGCTGCAGGAGCTCGTCCCGTTCAGCACCGGCCGCCGCTCCGACGGCAGCTGGGCCCCCCAGCTCCCCTCAGGCGCCGACAACATCACCGGCCGCACCCGGGCGATGCGCGAGCAGATCCAGAAGAACTTCAGGCTGCCGTTCTCGGTGGGCTGCTTCCGTTCCGGCGGCGGTGGCGAGCACCCCCTGGGCCGGGCGTGCGACTTCATGATGAGCACCGGCGGCAGCATGCCCAGTGCCGTCAACAACGTCCTGGGCGACAGCATCGCCGCCTGGACCCTCCAGAACCGCGACAAGCTCGGCGTCAAGTACGTCATCTGGAAGCAGCGGATCAACCACGGCTCCGGCTGGAGCGCGATGTCGGACCGCGGCAGCGTCACCGAGAACCACTACGACCACGTACACGTCTCCATGCAGTGAGCCCCGCGGGGCGTCGGGCCACGTCGGGAGATCGCGTCCGGCGAAGCGGCGGATGGCGCACTCCGTGATCCGGGCGAGCTGACCGACCGCCTGCTTGCGTATCCTTCGTATGCATTTTGCACATGGAGGGCATATGGAGCTGAAACCGCAGGTCGCGCGGGCCTTGGTCGCGGCCTCGCTCCTTGCCCTGCTCGCGGCCAGGGTCGGCCAGCTCCTCCATCCCGGCGCCGGCCCCCTGCCGCACAGGATGATCGCCATCCCGATGGTCGTCGCCCTGATCACGGTGTACGGGCTGATGGTGTTCCGCGACCGGCTCGGCTCCGGCCTGCCGATGACCGTGACGGCATTGCTGACCTTCGGCCCCTACCTCGTCGTCGGCGGCACGTGGGGGCCGATCGCGGGCGTCCTCGGCTCGGCCGTCCTGCTGGCCCTGGCGGCACCCACGTCCTGGCTGCTGTTCGCACTGATCATGGTCGCCGACACCGGTGTCTCCTGCCTGTACTACTGGGACTCCCCCGCGGTCATCGCCGCGCGGGCGGTGACCTGCCTGAACGTCGGGCTCAGCCTCTTCGCGGTGGTCCGGCTCGCCGAACGGGTCCGGCTGGCGAACGCGCACCGGCAGCAGCTCGCCGGGCTCGCCGTCGCCAGAGACCGCCTTGGCACCGCCCATCACCTGCAGGCGACCATCGGAACGGAGCTTTCCGCCATCGTCGGCACGGCCCGCCGCCTCGGCGATGGCACCGGGCCCGATCCGGGGCGCCGCCTGGACGATGCCCGGGCGAGCCTGGCAGAGATCGTGGAGCGCGCCCGGCGGGCCCTTTCCGCGGCCCGTGAGATCGCCGACACGCACCGGCAGGCCGCCGCGCCCGCCGAGCCCACGCAGAGCGTGCCGGTCCCGGTCATGTTCAGATTCGCCTGGTGGATCCTGCTCCTCGTGGTGATCAATGTCTCCGCCGTCACGCTCGTCAACGTGGACGAGCGCCAGTCCCCCGATGCGGCCGGATGGGCCGCGGCGCTCGCCGTCCTGGTCGTCTCCAGCGGGCTGCAGCTCTATCACGGCGCGCCTCGCCGTACCGCGCCGAGCCCGCGCGTCTGGCCGTGGACCCTCGCGGCACACGCGGTCGTCCTGGCCTGTGGGCTGCTCCTGTACGGCACGGCCATGCTGCCGCCCGTGTTCCTGGCCGTCGGCGCCGTGACGGTGCGGGTGCGGCCGCCATGGTCCCTGGCCGCCGGCGGCCTGTTCCTGGCGGGCCTGGCGTTCGTACCGGACCCCGACTATCTCACCAGCCGCCTCTACTGGCTCTCCGGAGCGGTCATGGGAGTGACCAGCGTCTACTCTCTCTGCCGCCTGCCCGAGGTCACAAGGCATCTGAACGAGACCAGGGACCGGCTCGCCCGGATGGCGGTGCTGCAGGCCCGCCTGCGGGTCGCCAGGGACGTCCACGACTTCCTCGGATCCGGCCTGTCAGCGATCGTCCTCAAGGGCGAGCTCGCCGCCAGGCTCATCAGCTCCGACCCGGACAAGGCCTTCCAGGAGGTGCGCGAGCTCTCCCCCATCGCCCAGCGCACCCTGGGCGAGGTGAGGGCCGTCACGGGCCTTCCCGCCAGGCTCGCCTTCACCGACGAGCTGGCCGCCGCCCGCTCCCTGCTGGAGGCCGCCGGGATCCGGCTGGCGGTCGACGCGGCGATGCCCTGCTTCCCGGCCGAGACCGAGACGCTGCTGGCCACCGTGCTGCGCGAGGCCACGACCAATGTCGTGCGCCACTCCCGCGCCGGGCTCACCAGCGTCGAGACCGTGCTGGAGGACGGCGTGGCACGGCTCCGGGTGTCCAATGACGGCCTCGACGACGGACCTGCCCCCTCCCCCCGACGAGGTACTGGGCTGGACAATCTGGCCGAGCGTGCCGCGGAGGCGGGCGGGCGGCTGGTGGCCGGGCCGGTGGGCAACCTGTTCGTGCTGACCGCCGAGGTGCCCGTCTAGAGCCAGCCGGCCTCGGTGGCGATGCGGATGGCGTCCACCCGGTTGCGCGCGCTGAGCTTGGACACCGCCGAGGCCAGGTAGTTGCGGACGGTGCCGTAGGTCAGGTGGAGCCGTGCGGCCACCTCCCGAGGGGACGCGCCGGCCGCCGTGAGGCGGAGGACGTCCAGCTCGCGGTCGGTGAGCGGGTTCCCCGATGCGTCGAGAGCCGCGTAGGCGAGCTGCGGATCGATGACGCGGCCGCCCGCGGCCACGATACGGATCGCGGAGACGAGATCTTCGGGGCGCGAGTCCTTGAGGATGAAGCCGGACACCTGCGCGCTGATCCCGCGGCGCAGGTTGCCCGGCCGGCCGACGGCGGTCAGGATCAGCGTCTTGCAAGTGGGGAGCCGCCGGGTCAGCTCGGCCGCGGCGTCCAGACCGCTCATCTTGGGCATCTCGATGTCGAGGACGGCGACGTCGGGCCGGTGATCCAGAGCGGCGGGCACGATGCCGTCGCCGTCCGCGACCTCGGCGACGACCTCCATGTCGTCCTCCAACCGCAGCAGCCCGGCCAACGCCTCCCGCAGGATCCGCACATCCTCCGCCAACAGCACACGAATCATCGAAACACCCCGGTAGCAGGATAAATCCTGTCAACATCGCATCTGTCCATCGCGGCCACGCATGGCCGGAGCGAGCTCCTGCCCTCGGTCACGGGGAGGGCATGCGTTCGACGAGGGACTTGGGCGCGATCTGGCGGTAGGCGTCCGCGACGATCTCCGAGATCTCCGCCCAGTCCACGTCGTCGACGTCCAGGTAGACGCCCAGCCAGCCGCGGTGACCCACGTACGGCGGGCGGAAGAAGCGCGCCGGGTCCCCGGCCACCAGCTCCTCCTGCGCCCCCGGAGGGGCCGCGCACCAGAAGGCGAGCCGGTCGTCGTGGTGGTGGTCGGCGTAGGTGACGAACGTCTTCTTGCCCCGGACGAACCAGGTGGGCTCACCGTGGCTGATCCGTTCCGTGGTCTCGGGTAGGGCGAGGCAGATCACTCGCAGCGCATCCAGAGGGTCCATAATCGGACACTATGCGGGAGAATCCCTATCCGGCCTACATAGCCGGCGAACGCGAGATGCTGGACGAGTGGCTGGACTGGCATCGCGAGACGCTGTTGCTCAAGTGCCAGGGGCTCAGCGACGAGCAGCTGCGCCGGAGGCCGGTGCCACCGTCGACGCTGTCGCTGCTCGGGCTGGTGCGGCACATGGCCAACGTGGAGCGCTCCTGGTTCCGCCGCCACCTGGCGGGCGAGGACATCCCGCACCTGTTCTCCGACCTGGAGGAGTTCGCCGTACCGGAGACGGCCACCTGGGAGGAGGCGTGCGGGCAGTGGCGCGAGGAGGTGACGCGGGCCCGCAAGCTGGCCAGGTGCGTGTCGCTGGACACGCTCGCCAAGCGCGGCCGGGAGGGCCAGGCCCTGTCACTGCGGTGGATCATGACTCACATGATCGAGGAGTACGCGCGCCACAACGGCCACGCCGACCTGCTGCGCGAGCGGGTCGACGGGATGACCGGCGACGGGGACGTCAGCCCGTGAGCCTGAGCGGGTTGATCAGGTCGGCGTAGACGAGCAGACCGGCCATTATGATCATGACCAGCGCCAGCGCGTAGGTGAGCGGCAGCACCTTGGCGATGTCGACGTATTTGGGCTCGGGACGGCGCATGACGCGGGCGTAGCCGCGCTTGAGGCCCTCCCACAGCCCGCCGGCGATGTGTCCGCCGTCGAGCGGCAGCAGCGGGATCAGGTTGAACATACCGATCGCCAGGTTGAAGCCGGCCAGCAGGTTGATAAAGATGGCCAGCTTCTGTGTGCCGGTCATGTCCGAGGCGAGGATCTCGCCGCCCATGCGTCCCGCTCCTACGACGCCGACCGGCCCCTCCGGATCGCGCTCCTCGCCGGAGAAGGCGGCGTGCCAGACGCCGACCATCTTCTCCGGCAGGTTCAGCAGCGACTGCGCCACCCTGCCGGTGAGGTCGGCCATGTAGCCCACTACCTCGCCGATGCCCTGCTGCTGCATGACCTGCGTGGGCAGCACGCCGAGGAAGCCGACGTTGCGCTCGATGACCTTGGGGTCGTCGGGCTTGGGCCGATCCTGGGCGATGAGCGTGACGTTCAGCGTCATGGGCTTGCCGTCCCGGACGATGCCGAGCGCGATGTCGCCGGCTCCGTGCGAGCGGATCAGGCGGGTGGCGTCCTCCCACGTCTCGATCTTCTGGTTGTCGAGGGAGACGATGGTGTCACCCGGCTTCAGGCCCGCCTTGGAGGCCGGGGTCGGCTGGTCGCCGGAGCGGCACGCCGTGCGCTGCTCGCTGACCGGGATCACGCACGTGTTGGTCTCGGGCGACACGATGGGGGCGTACGTCGGCAGGCCGATGCCGACGAGCAGGATCGTGTAGAGGATGAATGCCAGCACGAAGTTCATCGCCGGACCGCCGGACATGATGATGACCTTCTGCCACCACTTCTTGCGGTAGAAGACCCGGTCCTCGTCGCCAGGCCGCACCTCTTCCTGCGCCGCCTCGCGGGCGGTCTCGATCAGGCTCTGGAACGGCCCGGTCGAGCTGCCCCGCAGCTTGGTCGGGTCGTCGCCGGGCCGGGGCGGCAGCATGCCGATCATGCGGATGTAACCGCCCAGGGGCAGCCACTTGATGCCGTACTCCGTCTCGCCCCTGCGTCGGGACCACGCGGTCGAGCCGAACCCCACCATGTACTGCGTCACCCGGACGCCGAAGATCTTGGCGGGCACGAGATGACCGATCTCGTGCAACGCGATGGACACCATCAGTCCGATGAAGAAGATGGCGATCCCCGCGAGGAAGAGCCAATCCATATACGCGCGCTCCAGGCCGGCGGAAAGTCTCGACAGGCACAGACTAGTCGAACTCTCCACACCTGGATGGCTTGCGCCTGCTTTGACGAATCCTGGCATCGCGTTGACAGTCCGCGACCGGACGATCACCCTGGGACGTGACGGAGGGAGCGTCTTGATCCGGATCTTGGTCGCCGAGCACCTGGCTCTGGTGCGGCGGGGCCTGGTGGCCTCACTGGAGGCGGAGCCGGACCTGAGGGTGGTCGCCGAGGTCGCCAGCGCCGAGGAGGTGCTGCCGGAGGCCTTGGCGCACGAGCCCGACGCGGCGGTCGTCGATCTGGACCTGCCCGGCGCGGGTGCGCTGCCCGCCACCGCGGCCCTGCGCGACCTGGCGCCGGGCTGCGGAGTGCTGATCCTTTCCGCCCAGCCGACCCCCGGCCAGGTGCGCAACGCCCTGGCCGCGCACGCGCTGGGCTTCATGAGCCTCGATGTGGCGCCGGAGCGGCTCGCCGAAGGGCTGAGGCAGATCGCCGCGGGCCGGCGCGCGATCGACCCGGAAATGGCCGTCGCCGCCCTGCAGTCGGCCGCGAACCCGCTGACCAGGCGCGAGCTCGACGTGCTGCGCATCGCGGCGGGCGGGGCCCGCTCGACGGAGATCGCCGACCAGCTCTTCCTGTCGGTCGGCACCGTACGTAATCACCTGTCGCGGATCATGTGCAAGACCGGCGCCCGCAACCGTCTCGACGCGGTGCGCATCGCCAGCGACTCCGGCTGGCTGTGAAGGCGGGACCCGGAAGAGCCGCGCCGCTCCACCGGGGCCCGGGTCCTGCGGCGGCACTACGAGAATCTCAGGTGGCCCTGCCCGCTGCCAGTGACCGCGATCACGTGCCGACCCATGTGATTCGTCACTACGGGCGCCAGATGAGCACCAGCGCGCAGTCGTCGTTGTGGCCCGAGGCCATGGCGTTGACCAGGGCGCGGGCTCCGTCGCGGAATCCCGACGGCAGCAGCCGCTCGGCCTCGCCCAGCAGCCTGTCGAGTCCGGCGTCGATGTCGCGCCCCGGCTGCTCGATCAGCCCGTCGGTGTAGAGCAGCAGCGCGTCGCCCTTGTGCAGGGTGCCGCTGTCGGGCTCGCAGTGAAGATCGGGCACGACGCCGAGGACCACACCCTTGGCCGAGGCGACCTCCCAGTTGCCCGTGCCCGCGTCGAACTTCACCACCGGCGGGTGACCCGCCGACGTGATCGTGTAGTCGCCCGTGGCCAGATCCAGCCTGACGTGGACGGCGGTGACGAACCCCTCGTCGCCGCGCTGGCGGTGCAGGTAGGCGTTGCAGGCGGGCAGGAAGTCGTCGACCGAGCCCAGCAGCCCGCCGAAGGTGCCCGACAGCAGCAGCGCCCTGGTGCCGGCGTCGACGCCCTTGCCGGACACGTCGACCAGCGCGATGTCCACCTGGTCCCCGTCGCGCATGGAGACGAGGAAGTCACCGCCGAAGGAGGAGCCGCCCGCCTGCTTGAGCACCACCTTGCCGCCCCAGTCCTTGGGCAGCGGGGGCAGCTCGCCCTGGCTTCTCAGCCGGTCGCGCAGCTCCAGCAGCATCGCGTCGCCGCGCAGACCCTGCACGCCGAGCTTGCCGCGGGTGCGGGCCATGAGCACGGCCAGCACCGTGGTGAAGCCGATCGTCACCATCAGGCCGAGCCCGACGCGGCCCATGCCGAGCGTGAGGGCGATGTAGCCGAGCGCGACGGCGACCGCCGCCAGCAGCTTGATCAGGCTGCGCACCCGCAGCTGAAGCCCGCCCACCAGGGTGACCAGGATGAGCAGGGAGGGGGAGAACCACTCCGTCGACACCCGCGCGGCCAGCAGGCCGATGACGAGTGACAGCGTGGTGAGCGTGACCAGCAGGTTGCGCTCACGGGCGAAAGGCCCGCGCCGGAGGAATCGTACGGCCTGCACCAGGAGAGGCACCCGCACGAGCAGCGCGCGGAGCCGTGGTGGGATCAGCGGCGCCGGACGGGAACTCATGATGCGCCTGACTGTATCGGTCTGAGCCATCTTTGGGCAGCCCACTTGACCAATACCTTGATCATTAAGCACCGATATTCAGTGGCCGTCCCGCTTGGTCCGTACGTACCTTGGAAGGATGACGTACCCGATCCGTCCTATTGTCGAAGCCGAGTGGAGATCGTTCGGCGACGTGCTGGCCGAGGGGTTCGCCTCCTCTCCGCATCCCGTCCAGGCCGAGCGCTACAAGGCAGAGACCGAGTTCGACCGCACCCTCGCCGCTTTCGACGGCGACACCATCGTCGGGTGCACCTCAATCTACAGCCTCCGGATGACGGTGCCGGGCGGGCCGATTCCCGTCGCGGGTGTGACGGCCGTCAGCGTGCTGCCCTCGCACCGCCGCCGGGGCGTGCTGTCGGCGCTGATGCGCAGGCAACTCACCGACATCCGCGAGCGCGGGGAGGCGGTGGCGGCGCTGTACGCGTCGGAGGCGCCGATCTACGGCAGGTTCGGGTACGGCAGGGCCGCCGGCGAGATGGCGTTCACCATCGACAAGCACGGCGCCGGCTTCGTCAAGGACGCGCCCGTGGATCCGGCGCTGAGACTCAGGGTCGTCAAGCCGGCCGAGGCGCGCGGCGAGTTCGAGCGGTTGTTCGCCACCGTCGTGAGCCGGCGTCCCGGCCTGTACGAGCGCAAGAAGGAATTCTGGGACAACGTCCTGGCCGACGAGGAGTTCGACCAGCGGGGCGCGGGCGTGCTCCGCTCGGTGATCGCCGAGGACGACCACGGCGTGCGTGGCTACGCGTTGTTCAGGATCAAGCCGGAGTGGGACTCGAGCGGCCTGCCCGCCGGCGAGCTGAGGCTGAACGAGCTGTTCGCGGCGGATCCGGCCGCCTACGCGCTGCTCTGGCGCGGTGTTCTGGACCGTGACCTGGTCACCAAGGTCGTCACCTACGGCCGGCCGGTGGACGACCCGCTGTTCGCGCTGGTCGCCAACCCCCGCCATCTGCGCGCCCGCTGGTCCGACGAGCTCTGGGTGCGCCTGGTCGAGGTGGACACGGCGCTGACCTCGCGCTCCTACGCGGCGCCGGTGGACGTGGTGCTGGAGGTCGAGGACGACGTGTGCCCCTGGAACTCCCGCCGCTGGCGGCTCAGCGCCGACACCACGGGCGCGGAGTGCAAGCCGGTCGACGACGAGCCGGACATCACGCTGAAGGCGGCCTCGCTCGGGTCGGCCTATCTGGGCGACGGGATGCTTGTCGAGCAACTCGGCGCCGGACTCCTCGGCGAGCGCACGCCGGGCGCCGTCGGCGCGCTGGCCACGGCCATGTCATGGAGTCCCAGGCCCTGGGGCGGCCTGACGTTCTGACGTAGAGTCGGGGCATGGCCCTGCAGAGCTTGCAGATCACTGCGATCACGGCGATGCGCGCGCGGGACGTCTCGCGGCCGTCGAAGGAGCAGCAGGAGGCCGCCGACAGGCGGCCCCTGCGTGACGAGATGCCCAAACGCGATTCCAAGCGCAGGAGCTAGGGCAGCGAGGGGAGCTGGCCGATGGTCTCGTAGGCCTGCAGCTGGGCGATGCGTCTGCTGTGCCGCTCGCTGCCGGAGAACGCGGTGCTGAGGAAGACCTCGACGAACCTGGTGGCGTCCTCGGTGGGGTGCATGCGCGCGCCGATGGCGACCACGTTGGCGTTGTTGTGCTCGCGTGAGAGCTGGGCCGTCTCCTCGCTCCAGGCCAGGGCGGCGCGGATGCCGCGCACCTTGTTGGCGGAGATCTGCTCGCCGTTGCCCGATCCGCCGATGACGATCCCCAGGCTGCCCGGGTCGCCCGCCACGCCTTCGGCCGCGCGCAGGCAGAACGCGGGATAGTCGTCCTCCGCGTCGTAGACCGAGGGACCGCAGTCGGTCACCTCGTGCCCGTGGTCCTTCAGCCAGGACACCAGGTGGTTTTTGAGCTCATAGCCGGCATGGTCGGCACCGATGTAGACACGCACCAGCCCAGTCTTCCACAGCCCCGCCCACCCGGCTCCGGTGCCGCTCTCTCTGGCTAGAGTAAGGGCTGCAAACGCCATCCGGCCCTTACGAGAATGGGAGCGTCCATGCGCGAGATCCGCGTGCTCGGCGACCCGGTCCTGCGCACGCCCGCCGAGCCGGTCGAGGGCTTCGACCGGGAGCTGCGCCGGCTCATCGACGAGATGTTCCAGGCGATGTACGCGGTGGACGGGGTGGGCCTGGCCGGTCCGCAGATCGGCGTGTCGCGGCGCCTGTTCGTCTACGACATCAGCGGCCGCAAGGGGCACGTGGTCAATCCCACGCTCACCGTGGACGACCCGGAGGAGATCCTCGACGAGGAGGGCTGCCTGTCGGTGCCCGACCGCTCGACGGGCCGGCCGCAGTTCGCCCCGGTGGCGCGGGCGGCGGGCGTGACGGTCGAGGGCCTCGACCGGCTGCAGCGCCCGGTGCGCGTCAAGGCCCGCGGCTCGCTCGCACGCTGCTTCCAGCACGAGGCCGAGCATCTCGACGGCAAGCTGTACGTGGACCGCCTGCCGAAGAGCCAAGCCCGGAAGATCCTTTTCCAGGTATAGGTTGAGGTGATGACCTCACTTTCCGGAAAGGGCGCCTTGGTGACCGGCGGCTCGCGCGGCATCGGCAGGGCCGTCGTCGAGCGGCTGGCGGGCGACGGCGCCGACGTGGTCTTCAGCTACCTCCAGGACAGCGAGGCGGCCGAGCGGGTCGCCAAGGAGACCGGCGCGCTGGCCGTGCGGGCCGACCAGGGAAGCAGGCAGGATCTCGACCGGCTGTTCGCCGAGGCCGAGGCGCGGCTGCCCGGGGTCGACATCCTGGTCAACAACGCCGCCGAGACTCTGCGGGGGCTCATCGCCGACGTCACGGACGAGGAGTACGAGCGGGCCTTCGCGGTCAACACCCGTGCCACGTTCCTGGCGATCCAGTGGGCGGCGCGAGTCATGCGCGACGGCGGCCGGATCATCAACCTGTCCACCCTCAACACCGAGCTGCCCGCCCCCGCCACCGCTCTCTACAGCGCGAGCAAGGCGGCGGTCGAGCAGTTCGCCAAGGTGGCGGCGCGCGAGCTCGGCGGGCGTGGCATCACCGCCAACAACGTGCTGCCCGGGACCACCGACACCGACATGCTGCGGGCGGGCAACCCGCCCGAGGCGCTCGAGCGGGTGCCCGGTCTCACCGCGCTGCGGCGGCTCGGCCGGCCGGCGGACATCGCGGCCGTGGTCGCCTTCCTGGCCGGGCCGGACTCGCAGTGGATCACCGGGGAGAGCGTCCGGGCCACCGGCGGGCTGCTCCTCTAGCTGCTCCAGAGCTTGACGTGGTCGGGCCGTGGAAGCCGGGGACGCGCAGGTGCTCGGCGGCGATCATCAGCGGCTCCCCGGCCGGCCCGCGGTAGTCCTCCGGCGCGTCCTCCCATCCCCAATCGGTCACATGTACTGACACGCTCGCTCGTCAAAGCTGCAGAGACTTGATCTCGAAGAATTCTTCGAGGCCGTGCTCGCCGAGCTCGCGACCGATGCCTGAACGCTTGTAGCCGCCGAAGGGGGCCAGCGGGTTGAACCCGCCGCCGTTGATGGCCACCTGGCCGGTGCGCAGCCTGCGCGCCAGCGCGACGGCGCGCTCCTCGGTACCGGCCCAGACCGCGCCCGCCAGACCGTACGGGGTGCCGTCGGCGATCTGCACGGCCTGGTCCTCGGTGGTGTAGGGGATGATCGACAGGACGGGACCGAAGATCTCCTCCTGCTCGATCGCCATGCCCGGCTCGACCCCCGCGAAGACGGTCGGCTCGACGTAGTAGCCGCGCGGCAGCGGACGGTCGGTGCCACCCGCCACCAGCCTGGCGCCTTCCTCCTGGCCGCGGTTGATGTAGCGGACGACGCGGTCGCGCTGCACCTGGGAGACGAGCGGGCCGACGCGGGTGGCCTCGTCGAACGGGTCGCCCACGGTGTACTTGCGCGTGGCCTCGACGGCCAGCCGGACCGCGTCGTCGTACTGGTCGCGATGCACGATCATGCGGGTCCAGGCGGAGCAGGTCTGTCCGGCGTTGACGAAGCAGTTGGCGACGCCCACCTTGACCGCGACGCCGAGGTCGGCGTCGGGCAGGATGACGTTCGCGGACTTGCCGCCGAGCTCCAGGGCGACCCGCTTGACGCTCTCCGCGGCCAGCTCCGCGACCCTGCGACCGGCCGTGGTGGAGCCGGTGAAGGAGATCATGTCCACGTCGGGGTGCGCCGCCATGGCCTCGCCGACGACCGGCCCGCGCCCGCTGACGAGGTTGAAGACGCCGGGGGGCAGCCCCACCTCGTGGAAGATGTCGGCCAGCGCGTAGGCGGCGAGCGGCGCCACCTCGCTCGGCTTGAGCACGACCGTGCACCCGGCGGCGAGCGCGGGGGCGACCTTGGCGACGATCTGGTGCAGCGGATAGTTCCAGGGCGTGATGGCGGCGACGACGCCGACCGGCTCCTTGACGATCAGGGAGTTGCCGACCCGCCGCTCACGCGGGTGGCTCTCGGCGAGCTGGGCGTAGGAGGCCAGCACGCCCGCGGGCATCAGGGTCTGCACCTTGAGCGCGAACCCCAGCGGCGAGCCCATGTCGGTGGCGATGGTCCTGGCGATGTCGTCGGCGCGCTGTTTCAGCAGCTCGGCCGCGGCGGCCAGCAGCTTGGCCCGATCCGAGGGAGCCGTGGCGGACCAGGTGGTGAAGGCTTGCCGAGCCGCTTTCACCGCTGCCTGGACGTCCGCCGGCGCCCCTGCGGGCACGCGGTCGATGATCTCCTCGGTGGCCGGATTGACGACCTCGATCGCCTCTCCCGAGACGGAGGCGGTCCAGGCACCGCCGATGTAAAGCTGACGCATAGTCCTCATCCTGGCGTGCCGGCGGCCACTTTGCGAGGCCGTCGCCCGCCACGGGTTGAGCACTCTCCCCCGCGAGCGCGGCAACTTCTACCGCCCGAGGGGGAAAGCTCGCGTCTCAGTCGAACCGAGGGGATCCGGTGCGGGTGCGCTTGAGCTCGAAGAAGTCGTCGAACTCGGTGACCAGCAGCACGCCGTCCCACAGCCGGCCGGCGTCCTCTCCCCTGGGGATGGAGGTGATCACCGGACCGAAGAACGCGTTGGCGCCGACGCGGATCACGGGCGTGCCGACTTCCTGGCCGACCAGGTCGATGCCCTCGTCGTGCGAGCGCCGGACGGCCTCGTCGTACTCGGCGGAATCCATCGCGCCGATCAGGTCACTGTCGAGACCGGCGGCCACGAGCGACTCCTCGACGATCTCACGCAGGCCGTCGAGCTGCTTGCCCCTGCCCTCGTTGTGCAGGCGGGTGCCGAGCTCGGTGTAGAGGGGGCCGACGACCTGCTCGCCGTACTTGGCCGCGGCGGCGGCCACCACCCTGCCCGGGCCGACGGTCTTGGCGATGCGCTCCCGGTACTCCTCCGGGACGTCCTTGCCCTCGTTGAGGACCTGCAGGCTCATGATGTGCCAGCGCGCCTCGATGGGCCGAACCTTCTCGACTTCGAGCAGCCATCGTGACGTCACCCAGGCGAAAGGACAGAAAGGATCGAACCAGAGGCTCACAGGAGTCTTCTCAGTCATGTGGGGTCATAACCTGGAGAGGTCCGTGTCCTATTCCTGGCGTGGCAGGATACCGACAAACCCCAATGAAGTGGTGAAAAGGAGCGCAACTTGGCAGGCAACCTGACCCGGGACGAGGCTCGTGAGCGGGCCCGGCTGTTGAAGGTCGAGTCGTACGAGGTGGCACTCGACCTCACCGAGGGCGACGAACGCTTCGAAAGCGTGACCACGGTCCGCTTCACCAGCACCCGGCCTGGCGCTTCCACCTTCATCGACCTGCACGGCGCGCGCGTGCGCAAGGTCACGCTCAACGGCCAAGACCTCGACCTCGACGGCTACGACGAGGCCAAGGGACGCTTCCCGCTGCCCTCCCTCGCCGAGTCCAACGAGCTGTTCATCGACGCCGACTGCGCCTACATGCGCACCGGCGAGGGGCTGCACCGCTTCGTCGACCCGGTGGACCAGAAGGTCTACCTGCACAGCCAGTTCGAGACCGCCGACGCGCACCGCATGTACGCCTGCTTCGACCAGCCCGACCTCAAGGCCACCTTCCAGCTCACCGTGCTCGCGCCGGACGACTGGGAGGTCGTCTCCAACGCCGCCGCCTCCGGGGTGCAGAAGCTGCCCGAGCAGCCCGGCAAGCACGGCACCGTGGCCGCCGCCAGGCGCTGGACCTTCCCCGCGACCCCGGTCATGTCCACCTACATCACCGCGCTGGTGGCCGGCCCGTACCACAAGGTGACCGCCGAGCACGACGGGATCCCGCTGGGCATCTACTGCCGCGCCTCGCTGGCCCCGCACCTCGACGCCGACAACATCCTCGAGGTCACCCGGCAGGGCTTCGACTTCTTCCACCAGGTGTTCGGCGTCCGCTACCCGTTCGGCAAGTACGACCAGCTCTTCGTGCCGGAGTTCAACGCCGGGGCGATGGAGAACGCCGGCTGCGTGACGTTCCTGGAGGACTACGTCTTCCGCTCCCGGGTCACCGACGCCGTGGTCGAGCGGCGCGCGGAGACGATCCTGCACGAGATGGCGCACATGTGGTTCGGCGACCTCGTGACCATGCGCTGGTGGGACGACCTGTGGCTGAACGAGTCGTTCGCCACCTACATGTCGGTGCTCGCCCAGGCCGAGGCCACCCGCTGGGGCAAGGGCGCCTGGACGACGTTCGCCAACGTGGAGAAGTCCTGGGCCTACCGCCAGGACCAGCTTCCCTCCACCCACCCGATCGCCGCCGACATCCCGGACATGCAGGCGGTCGAGGTCAACTTCGACGGGATCACCTACGCCAAGGGCGCTTCGGTGCTCAAGCAGCTCGTCGCCTACGTCGGGCTGGACAACTTCCTGGCCGGCGTGCGCGACTACTTCAACGAGCACGCGTGGGGCAACACCGAGCTGAAGGATCTGCTCGGCGCGCTGGAGCGCACCTCGGGCCGCGACCTGTCGTCGTGGTCCAAGGAGTGGCTGGAGACCTCGTGGGTCAACACGCTGCGCCCGTCGTTCGAGGTGGCCGATGGCAGGTTCACCTCGTTCGAGGTGCTGCAGGAGGCTCCGGCGGACTACCCGACGCTGCGCTCGCACCGGGTCGCGATCGGCCTCTACTCCCTCGTGGACGGCGCTCTGACGCGCACCAAGCGGGTCGAGCTCGACGTGGTGGGCGGCCGCACGGCGGTCGCCGAGCTGGTCGGCGAGGAGCAGCCCGACCTGGTGCTGGTCAACGACGACGACCTGACGTACGCCAAGATCCGGCTGGACGAGCGCTCGCTGCGCACGCTGGTCAACGGCGGCATCGCGGCGTTCACCGAGTCGCTGCCCCGCGCGCTGTGCTGGTCGGCGGCCTGGGACATGACCCGTGACGGCGAGATGTCCACCCGCGACTACATCAGGCTGGTCATCTCGGGCATCGCCACGGTCAAGGACCTGACCGTGCTGCAGGCGGTGCTGCGCCAGGCGCGGCAGGCCGCCCAGCAGTACGCCGACCCGGCGTGGCGGGCCGAGGGTCTGGCGCTGCTGGCCGGGGAGCTGCGCTCGCTGGTCGCCGCCGCCCCGCCCGGCTCCGACCACCAGCTCGCCTACCTGCAGGCGTTCGCGCCGGTCGCCACCTCCGAGGAGGACCTGGCGCTGCTGCGGGCGATCCTGGACGGCACCGAGGTGCCCGACGGGCTGTCGGTGGACGCCGACCTGCGCTGGACGCTCGTGCACGCGCTGGTCGTGGGCGGCAAGCTGGGTGAGGCCGAGATCGAGGCCGAGCTGGAGCGCGACCCGACGGCCACCGGCGAGAGGTCGGCGGCGCAGTGCCGGGCGGCCGTCCCGACGGCCGAGGCCAAGGCGGCGGCGTGGGACCGGATCGTGGGCGGCAAGCTCGCCAACCACATCGCCCGCACCACGATCACCGGCTTCCAGGACCCGCAGCACCCCGAGTTGCTCAAGCCCTACCTGGATAGATACTTCGCCGAAGTGGGCCGGATCTACCACGAGTGGACGTTCGACCAGGCCTCGACGTTCGCGGTCGGCTGCTTCCCCTCACTGGTGATCGAGGAGGAGACCGTGCGGGCCGCGCAGGACTATCTGGCGGCCGATCAGCCGCCGCAGGCGCTGCGCCGGCTGATCCTGGAAGGCGCCGACGGCGTCAGCCGCGCCCTGCGCAACCGCGCCAAGGACGCCGCCTCCGCCTGAGGATCGCCCCTTCGGGGCAGCGTCGAGCCGGCTCCGTAAGGCGGGATTCCCCGCCGTACGGAGCCGGGCCGCGTCAGAGCCATGCTCGCCCGCCGAGCATGGCTTTTTTGTGCTCCGCGTCACTTCACACCCTTGACGGGGGACTGTGGGCGGCCATATTTTCACCACTAACTTTATCTCTAAAGAAAGTGTGGGCATGGCCGGAAGCGACCGCGGAGATCTCACCAGGACCGCGATCCTCGCCCTGCTGGGCACGGTGGGGCCGCTCAGCCGCACCGAGATCGCACGCGAGCTGGACGTCAGCCCTGCCACCGTCACCCAGCTGACCCGCGAGCTCATCGGGCACGGCATGGTCGAGGAGCTCGACCTCAAGCCGTCGCGCGGCGGCCGGCCCGCCCAGCGGCTCGGCCTGGTCGGCAGCGCGGGCCGGGCGCTCGGCGTGAAGGTGACCGCCGACCACCTCGTACTGGTCGACGTCCGGCTCGACGGGGTGGTGCTCGGATCGTGGGAGCGGCCGTTCGACCCCGGCTCCCCCGACGCCGCCGGCGACCTGGCCGACGCGGTCGAGTCGACGCTGTCCACGATCACCGGCGTGCCGCCCCTGCTGGGCGTGGGCGTCGGGGTTCCGGGAAGCGTGGACGACCAGGCCGTGGGCACGGTCAACGCGCCGACGCTCGGCTGGCAGGCGATGCCGGTCGGCGAGCGGTTGCGGCGCCGGCTCAACCTGCCCGTGCTGGTCGAGAACGACGTGAACGCGCTGGCCGCGGCCGAGCGGATCTACGGCAGAGGGCGCACCCACCGGGACTTCCTCGTGCTGACGATCGGACGGGGTGTCGGCGCGGCGATCGTGGCCGACGGCCGGGTCTATCGGGGCGCGAGGGGCGGAGCCGGCGAGTTCGGCCACCTGTGCGTCGATCCCCAGGGGCCTCTGTGCGGCTGCGGGGCGCGCGGGTGCCTGGAGGCGTTCGTCGGCTCCGCCGGCCTGCTCGCGGCGGCCCGGGCCGCCGGATCCCCCGCGGCCGACCGGCTCGGGTCGGTGGCGGATCTCGGCAGGGCCGCCACCGCGGGCGACCGGGTGGCGAGCAGGGTGTTCGCCGAGGCCGGCGAGGTCCTCGGCCGGGCCACCGCGGGGCTGGTCAACGTGGTGGACCCCGAGGTCGTGGTCGTGCTCGGCGAGGGCACCGCGGACTGGCCGTTCTGGCAGGAGGGCTTCGACCTCGCGCTGCGGGCCCAGCTCTATCCGGGGCGGCGCGACATCGCGATCGAGGTCGAGGGCTGGGACGAGACGAGCTGGGCGCAGGGGGCCGCCGCGCTCGTGCTGGCCACCCCGTTCGACGCGGCCGGCGCCGCCGGGGAGCAGGGTCGCCTGGTGCGTGCCCGCCTCATCGGGACCAAGCCATGACGGCCCGCCGCAGCTGTTCGGGAGCGACCGGATGACCCTCACCACGGCCCCGCCGCGGGAGCGGGCCGCGCACGTGGGGCGGGCGCCGCGGCGGCGGTGGCGTCACGCCGCCACCGTCGCCGTGTTCCTGCTGCCGAGCCTGATCCCGCTGACCCTCTACACGCTGGCGCCGATGCTCGCCTCCCTGTGGACGAGCCTGCACGAGTGGGACCTCATCACCGAGATGCGCTGGGTCGGGCTCGCCAACTACGCCGAGCTGATCGGCGACGCCGGGACGCGCGCGGCGTTCGGGCACACGCTGTACTTCATCGCCGGTTACCTGCCCCTGGTCTATCTGGGCGGGCTCGGGCTGGCGATGCTGCTCGACCGGGCCATGGCGGGGCGCGGCCTGCTGCGGGGCATCTACTTCCTGCCCGTCATCACGAGCTGGGTCGTCGTCGCCCTCATGTGGAAGTGGCTGCTCAACCCGGCCAGCGGACTCGTCAACTGGGCGCTCGGGCTGGTCGGGATCAGCGGGCCGGGCTGGTGGACCGACCCGGACTGGGCGATGCCGTCGGTCATCCTGGCGTCCGCCTGGAAGGACCTCGGGTTCGTGATGATCATCCTGCTGGCGGGGCTGCAGGCGATCCCGAAGGAGTTCCAGGAGGCCGCCATGGTCGACGGGGCCGGCGCGCTGCGCAGGTTCCGGCACATCACGCTGCCGCTGCTGTCGCCGTCGTCGTTCTTCGTGGTGGTGATCTCCCTGATCAACGGCTTCCAGGTGTTCGACCAGGTGAAGATCATGACGGGTGGGGGGCCGGGCGGGGCGACGCAGGTGGTGGTCTCGCAGATCTACGACCTGACCTTCAGGTACGGCAGGGCCGGGGCGGCCTCGGCGCTGTCGTGGCTGCTGTTCGCGCTCGTGCTGCTGGTGACGATCGTCCAGATCCGTGGCCAGAAGCGGTGGGTGACCTATGGGTAAGGCCCTGCTGAATCGGACGCTGCGCTACCTGCTGGTGGGCCTCGGCGCCCTGGTGATGCTGTTCCCGTTCGCCTGGGCGGTGATCACCTCGATCACGCCGAGCGACGCGGTGCTGGCCACGCCGCCTGACTTCACGCCCGACGGCGCCGGTCTCGCGGCCTACGGCAAGCTGCTGGAGACGCTGCCGTTCTGGCGGATCGTGGCCAACAGCGCCTGGATCGGCGCGGCGTCCACCGCGCTGCAGCTCGTCACCAGCGCGATGGCCGCCTACGCGTTCGCCAGGCTGCCGTTCCCCGGCAGGGGCGCGCTGTTCGCGGTCTATCTCGCGACGCTGATGATGCCGCTGCCCGTTCTGGTCGTGCCGCTGTTCATCGAGATGCGCATGTTCAATCTGGTCGACACCTACTTCGCGCTGCTCGCGCCGACGATCGCCTCGGCGTTCGGGGTGTTCCTGCTGCGGCAGGCCATCAGGCAGGTGCCGAAGGAGTTCGACGAGGCGGCCGTGCTGGACGGCGCGGGGCATTTCCGGATTTTTCTGTACGTGGTGCTTCCGTTGATCAGGCCGGCCCTGGCGACGTTCGCCATCTTCGGCTTCATGGCCAGCTGGAACAGCTATCTGTGGCCGCTGATCATCATCAAGTCGCCGGAGTTCATGACGCTGCCCCTGGGGCTGGCCACGCTGCACGGCCAGTTCACCACCGAATGGGACGTGGTCATGGCCGGCTCGGTGGTCAGCGTGGTCCCGATCCTCATCCTCTACGTCTTCGCACAGAAACACGTGATCGCCAGCGTCGCGCAAAGCGGGCTCAAGTAAAGGAACCCCCCATGACCACAAGCACCCGAGTCGCCACTCTCCTGGCGGCCGCACTGCTCGCCTCCGCCTGCTCGCAGGGCTCGGCGACCAAGGCACCCTCCGGCGAGGGCGGCAGGACGACGCTGCG
The DNA here is from genome assembly GCF_037044575.1 of Nonomuraea sp. LPB2021202275-12-8. Classification (NCBI taxonomy): domain Bacteria; kingdom Bacillati; phylum Actinomycetota; class Actinomycetes; order Streptosporangiales; family Streptosporangiaceae; genus Nonomuraea; species Nonomuraea sp. LPB2021202275-12-8. The sequence continues at coordinate 38,967 of NZ_JBAHWD010000015.1, forward strand.
CTACTTCACGTTCTCGGCGGCACCGGACCATGTCAAGGACCTCGACACGATCGTGGCCGCGTTCGAGAAGGAGAACCCGGCGATCGACGTGGTCGTCGAGACCGCCCCCTTCGAGGAGTACTTCACCAAGCTCCAGACCAGCATCGCGGGCGGCACGGCACCGGACGCCTTCGAGCTCAACTACGAGAACTTCGTCACCTACGCCGACGCCGGCTCCCTGCTGGACCTCGGCACCGTGTCGGGCGACGGCGACACCTCGGTGTACGCCAAGGAGTCGCTGAACGCCTTCCAGCGCGACGACAAGCAGTACGCGCTGCCCGCCTCCTTCTCGACGGTCGTGCTCTTCTACAACAAGGACCTGTTCGACAAGGCGGGCGTGGCCCCGCCGACCGCCGACTGGACCTGGGCCGACGAGCGGGCCGCCGCCGCCAAGCTGACCGACAGGGACAAGGGCGTGTACGGCGACTTCCAGCCGGTGCAGTTCTTCGAGTTCTACAAGACCCTCAAGCAGGCGGGCGGCGAGTTCCTGACGGCCGACGGCAAGAAGTCGGCGTTCGACGGGCCCGAAGGCGTGGAGGCCGCCGAGTGGCTGGTCTCCAAGGTCGGCAAGACGATGCCGACCGAGGCGGAGATCGGCGGCACCGCCGACTACGACACCAACCTGTTCAAGTCCGGCAAGCTCGCCATGTGGCACAACGGCATCTGGCAGTTCGCCGGGCTCAAGGACGTGCCGTTCGACTGGGACGTGGTCGTCGAGCCCGGCGACAAGGCCAAGGCCAGCGCCGTCTTCCACAACGCCGTGGCCGTCTCGTCCACCACCCAGCAGGGCAAGCAGGCCTACGCCTGGGCCCGCTTCCTGTCGTCGTCGGACACCGCCGCGACCACCCGCATCAGCTCGTCGTGGGAGCTGCCGCCGGTGGCCGACCAGCAGGTGCTGTCCGGCTACCTCAAAGACCCCGAGCCCGCCAACCGCCAGGCCGTGTTCGACTCGCTCGAGTCGATCGCGCTCCCGCCGGTCATCAAGCGCCAGCAGGAGATGCAGGACGCGGTTACCAAGGAGCTGAGCGAGGCCGCCTCCGGCCGCAAGTCGGTGCGGGACGCGCTCAAGGCCGCCGCGTCCGAGGTCGACGCCCTGCTCGGCTAGTCCCCGAACACTCAGGAGAACAGTTCCAGTGACCCTCGTGTCGCACAGCCTCGAGTTGATCCGCAGGCTTCAGTCCCCCACCGGCGCCTACCCCGCCTCGCCCACCTTCTCCGCCTACCGCGGCTACTCGTGGCTGCGCGACGGGGCGTTCATCGCCGAAGGGGTGAGCAGGCACGGCGACCTGGCCGGCGCGGACGCCTTCCACACCTGGTGCGCCAGGGTGATCGGCGACCGGGCCGGGCAGGTGGACTCCCTCGTCGCCCGCGCCGGCCGCGGAGAGGCCGTCCCACCGGCGCAGATGCTGCCCACCCGGTTCACCCTGGACGGGGCCGACGGCACGGATGACTGGTGGGACTTCCAGCTCGACGGGTACGGCACGTGGCTGTGGGCGCTGCGCGAGCACGCCTTCCGGCACGGCCGGGCGGTGCCGGGCGTGGAGAAGGGGGTGCGGGCCGCCACCCGCTACCTGACGGCGTTCTGGCACCTGCCCTGTTACGACTGGTGGGAGGAGCACGTCGAGCAGCGGCACGTGGCCACGCTGGGCGCGGTCCACGCCGGGTTGCGCGCGGCCATCGGGCTGGGCCTGCTGAGCCCGGCCGAGTCCGAGGCGGCGGCCGCGGCGGTGGACGGCATCACCGGCCTCGTCGCCGCCGAGGGCGTCGCAGGTCCCGCGCCCGGGGCCGGGCATCTGACGAAGTGGCTGGGGACGGACGCCGTGGATGCCAGCCTGCTGGCGTGCGTCGAGCCGTTCGGGCTGTACGCGGCCGATCATCCGGTGGGTGTGGCCACCGTGGCCGAGGTGGAGTGGCAGCTGGCGGCGGACGGTGGCGTCCACCGGTATCTGGCCGACACCTTCTACGGGGGCGGCCGGTGGGTGCTGCTGGCCGGCTTCCTCGGCTGGAACCACGCGCGGGCCGGGAACCGGGCGGAGGCGCTGCGCCATCTCGACTGGATGGCGGCCCAGGCGACCCCCGAAGGCGACCTGCCCGAGCAGGTGTCCGGCGTGCTGCTCGCGCCGGACCGGCTGCGGGAGTGGCAGGAGCGGTGGGGGCCGGTGGCGACGCCCCTGCTGTGGTCGCACGGGATGTACCTGATCCTCGCCGACGAGCTGGAGGTGCGGTAATGATCCGGCATCGGCCTCACGGGTCCGGGCACCCGTACGCGGCCACCGAGGACCAGCGGGTCCCCGCGCGGCCGCTGGACGGCGAGGCGGTGGAACTGCGGGTACGGGCCTCGCCCGGGGTCACGGCGGTCGTGTGCGAATGGGTCACCGACGGCGGCCCGCCGGTGGAGCTCCGGCTCACCACGCTCGCCGGGCCGCGGTCGGCGGAGGTGACCGACGGGGGGCATCTGGCCGCCGCGCAGGCCCGGGCCGAACGGGCGGCCGCCGGGGCGTGGGCCGTGCGTACCCCTGTCCTGCGTGCCGGGCACCGTTACGCCTACCGGTTCCGGGCCACGACGGGGACCGGCGGGAGCCGTACCAGCCGGTGGTTCGAGGTGACGGCGGCGGTCTGGTCCGCGACCGGCGGGAAGCTGGACGTGCGCGGCGGCGACCGGGTGGTGCCGGGGAGCGTGCGGTGGCTGGCCGACGGGGACGGGCCGCTGCGGGTGCGATTCGACCTGAGCCTGGGCGACGGCGAGCACGTCGTGGGGTTCGGCGAGCGGTTCGACGCGGTGGACCAGCGCGGGCGGGAGCTCGACGCGGTGGTGTTCGAGCAGTACAAGGCGCAGGGCGCGCACGGGCGGACGTACCTGCCGATGCCGTTCGCGATGGTCGTGGGCGGGCCCGCCGCCTGGGGGTTCCGGATCGGTACCTCGCGGCGGACCTGGTACGACGTGGGCGCGGGCGCACCTGACCGGCTGCGGGTCGAGGCCGAGGTGGGCCCCGACGGGGAGCTGGCCGTCGACCTGTACGAGGCGGAGGCGCCCGCCGGGGTGCTGCGGCGCTTCCTCGACGACGTGGGGCGGCCCGAGGAGCTTCCCGACTGGGTGTTCAGGCTCTGGGCCAGCGGCAACGAGTGGAACACGCAGGAGCGCGTGATGGCCGAGATGGACCGGCACCGCGAGCACGGCATCCCCGTCGGCGCGCTGGTCATCGAGGCGTGGAGCGACGAGACGACGTTCACGGCGTTCCGGGGCGCCGAGTACGAGGCGTCGCAGGAGCCGCACCGGCTGGCCGACTACGCCTTCCCCGCCGACGGGCCGTGGCCGGATCCCAAAGGCATGGTGGACGAGCTGCACGAGCGGGGCGTCAAGGTGCTGCTGTGGCAGATCCCGCTGCAGAAGATGCGGCCGCACCCCCGCCACCAGGCCGCCGTGGACGCCCGGCAGCTCGTCGAGCGGGGCTACGGGGTCAGGCAGGCCGACGGCAGGCCGTACCGGAACCGGGGCTGGTGGTTCCCGCTGGCGCTGATGCCCGACCTTTCCTCGGCGGAGGTCCGGGAGTGGTGGACGGCCAAGCGCGCCTACCTGGTGGAGGAGGTGGGCGTGGACGGATTCAAGACCGACGGCGGCGAGCACGCGTGGGGCCACGACCTGCGCTACGCCGACGGCCGCGGGGGCGCGGACGGCAACGGGCTGTTCCCGGTGCACTACGCCCGCGCCTTCGGCGACCTGCTGCGGCGCCACGGCAAGGCGCCCGTGACGTTCAGCCGGGCCGGGTTCGCCGGATCCCAGCCGCACGGCGCCTTCTGGGCGGGCGACGAGGACTCCACCTGGGAGGCGTTCCGGTCCTCGATCAGGGCCGGGATCACCGCTTCCGCCTGCGGCATCGTCTACTGGGGGTGGGATCTGGCCGGGTTTTCAGGCGAGGTGCCCGGCGCGGAGCTCTATCTGCGGGCGGCCGGGGCGGCGGCGTTCATGCCGATCATGCAGTATCACTCGGAGTTCAACCATCACCGCACACCGCTCAGGGACCGCACCCCGTGGAACGTCGCCGAGCAGACCGGCGACGAGCGGGTGATCCCGGTGTTCAGGCGGCTGGCCGAGCTGCGTGAACGGCTGGTGCCGTACCTCGCCGAGCAGGCCCGCCAGGCGCTCGGCGGCGCCCCGCTGATGCGCGGGCTGTTCTTCGACCATCCGGACGATCCGGCCATCTGGCGGTATCCGCTGCAGTACAAGCTGGGGGACGCGCTGCTGGTAGCCCCGGTGACCGATCCCGATATTTCAGAAATTTCCGTCTATCTCCCTGAGGGCGACTGGGTCGACGTCTGGACCGGCCGACCGCTGGGCGGCGGCCGCGAGGTCGCGCTGGCCGCCCTTCTCGACCGCCCGCCGGTCCTGTGCACGGCCGAGCACTGGCCTCGCCTCTCCCCCGTGTTCGCCCTCTGAGGGATCAGCAGCCGCACGTTCTGTCCTCGGGCACCCGAGCCACGGTGTTAGCCTCGATGACGTGCTCGAATCCGGGATCACGCTCAACGGCCGCTACCTTCTGACCAGCCGGGTCGGCGGCGGCGGCATGGGCGAGGTCTGGCGCGCCGACGACACCGTCCTCGGGCGCACCGTGGCGGTCAAGGTGCTCATGCCCGCCCTGTCCGAAGATCCCAGGTTCCTCCAGCGGTTCCAGAACGAGGCCAGGGCCATGGCCACGCTCCGCCACCCCGGCGTGGTCGACGTCTACGACTACGGCAGCTGCGAGGTCGGCGAGCGCCGGGTGAGCTTCCTGGTGATGCAGTTCGTCGAGGGCGAGTCGCTCGACCGCGTGCTGCGCCGCGGCGCGCTCGGCCCGGCCGACACCATGCGGCTGGTCGCCGAGGTGGCCGACGCGCTCGCCGCCGCCCACGAGCAGGGCATCGTGCACCGCGACGTCAAGCCCGCCAATCTCATGATCAAGCTTGACGGCTCGGTCGCGCTGACCGACTTCGGCATCGCCCACTCGGCGTCGGCGGGCCAGCTCACCGCCACCGGGGCGATGCTCTGCTCGGCCGGCTACTGCGCGCCCGAGATGGCCACGGCCAGCGAGGTGACACCCGCCGTCGACGTCTACGCACTCGGCGTGGTGGCCTACGAGTGCCTGACCGGCCACCTGCCGTTCCAGGGCGACACACCCGTGCAGATCATTTTCAAGCACCTGCACTCACCCGTCCCCGCCCTGCCCGCCGAGGTGCCGCCGGGGCCACGGCAGGTGGTGACCAGGGCCATGGAGAAGACGTCCGACCGGCGCTGGCCGTCGGCCGCGGCGATGGCGCAGGCCGCCAGGAAGGCCGTGGACTCCCCCGGCTCGGTGACGGCCCCGCGCCGCCGCCGCACGCTGGCGGCGGTCCTGGCCATGGCCACCGCCGTCGCCGTGACCGCGGGCGTCGCCGGGATCGTCTGGATGCGCCCGGCCGAGACCGCCGACCAGGGCAGCGTGGTCCCGCCGGTCACGGAGCAGGAGTCACGCACCACCACGAGCGGCCCGCCCGCGACCAGCAGGCTCGCGCCGCCGACGAAGTCCGCGCCGCCCACGTCGCCGGGCGCCGGGACGCCGACCCCGACGCCCACCACGACGGTCACCGTCACCCCGACCGTGGCGCCCACGGTCACCACACCCACCTCCGAGCCCACGAAGGAGCCGGAGCCGACCGAGGAGCCCAGCACGCCCGGCCCGCAGGAGCCGACCGTGGAGCCCACGGTCACCGAGCCGCCCGGCGACATCCAGTGCATCAAGGCGCCCTGCCCCGGCGGGTGAGACAGGGCAAGATCGACTACTCTTGCGCACTGTCACCCCCCGACTGCGCCTGGGAGCCCCTTTGAACAGGCCCGCCAAGAAGCACTCCGTCATCGTCGACCCCGTCCTGATCATCGGCACGGGCCTCTCGGTCCTGTTAGCGGTGATCTTCTACGTGCACGAGGACACCGCCCAGGCCCTCGGCACCGTGGCCGGACTCATCGGCGGCGTCATCACCCTCCAGGTCCAGACCCTGCTCAAGGAGAAGCGCAGGATCGACCACGAGACCAGGGTCGGCCACATGGTCTCCACCATCGAGAAGATCCCCTGGCTGCCCGACCTGATGGAGCCCATGCTGCGCGCGGCCAAGCACGTCGAGCGCGACTACGGGGACACCCCCGCCGAGGACGCCTGCCGCCGCGCCTTCGAGGAGTGCCTGCGCACGCTGGCCGACCTCGAACGGGGCCATTTCCGCGCGCCTTACGGCGACAACGAGGTGTTCCTGCGCCTCATCGAGCAGGCGCGGGACAAGATGTGCGTCACCAGCGTGCCCGTCGTCGACCTGAAGTGGTGGCGCGAGCCCGTCGGCAGGCAGTACTGGCGGGCGCAGCTCGACGCGCTGGCGCGGGGCGTGGTGATCCGCCGCGTGTTCATCTACCACGAGTGGAGCGACGACCTCGACGCGCTGGCCCGGGAGCAGGCCGAGGCCGGGGTGAAGGTGCGCCGTGTGTCGGCCGACCGGCTGCCCCCGCCGATGCGGGTGATCAGCGGACTGTGGGACGGCACCTGCGGGCACGAGCTCAACTACACGGCGGCCGGAGAGGCCGTCTACGACACCTTCACCGTGTCCCCTCCGGATCTCGAACGTCTGATGAGGCAGTTCGAGATGATCGAGCGGAGCGCGGTGGAGCTGGACGAGCCGCGCGCTTCCGACCCCGCGCTCTGAAGCCGTCGGCCGTCAGCACCACGAGAGCCACCCACAGCAGCCCGAACGCGAGCCACCGGGTCGCGGGCATGGCCTCGCGGAAGACGAGCAGCCCGGCGAGGAACTGCACGATCGGCTCGATGTACTGCAGCATGCCGGTCACGCTGAGCGGGATCTTCGTCGCGGCGGCGCTGAAGAGCAGCATCGGTACCATCATCACGAACCCGGAGCCGATGCCGAGCAGCGTGTTGCCCACCGACACGTGCCCGAACGTCGCCTGGCCGCTCACCTGCAGCACCACGGTGTAGATCAGCGCCGGTGGGAACAGCACCGCCGTCTCCACCATCAGCCCCTCGACGGCGCCGACGTCCACCCGCTTCTTGATCAGCCCGTAGCTCCCGAACGTCACGGCCAGGCCCAGCGCGATCCACGGCGGCCCGCCGTACTCGATCGTGAGGACGAGCACCGTGACGGCGGCCAGCGCGATCGCGGCCCACTGCGGGCCGCGCAGCCGCTCCCTGAAGACCGCCACGCCGAAGGCGATGCTGACCAGGGGCGTGATGAAGTAGCCCAGCGAGGCGTCGACCACGTGCCCGCTCATCGTCGCCCAGATGAACAGCGCCCAGTTGACCGAGGTGAGCACGCTGCCCAGGCAGAGCAGCGCCAGGTCGCGCGGCCGGCGTAAGATCGCGGCCACCTGCCGGCGGCGGCCCAGCGCCAGCACCAGGAGTCCGATCGCCACCGGCGACCAGAGCACGCGCAGCGCCAGGATCTCGACCGGGCCGGTGGGCTCCACCAGCGGCCAGTAGAGGGCGGACAGCCCCCACAGCACGTACGCCACCGCGCCGAGCAGGACACCACGGCGCGCGACGGACATCCGTCAACACTACGCGGCGATCATCATGAGCCGTCCGAGCCCTCGCCGCCGTCCCGCGCGTGTCCGCCCGGGGCACGGGCGCGCAGGGGTCACGCGCCGGGCCCGGGCGGCACCGGCCGTGAGAGGGTGATCGGGTGGAAACGACTCGTGACCTGTTCGTCGCCCTGGCCCGGCGCTACGCCTTCGCCGATCTCGGTGCGCTGACCCCGAGTCCGCAGATCGCCGAGGCATGCGAGTTCGGGCAGCGGCTGCTCTCGCTCGACGCGGAGGACTTCGCCGTCGACAACAAGGCCGTGCCCGCGGGCCTGAGGCGGCAGGCGCGGGCCTGCCACATGCCGCAGACGCCGCGCGAGCAGCCCCGGGGCGCGCTGGAGTCGCTGCGGCCCGCCTACGAGCTGCTGCTGGAGGTCATCGCCATCCGCTGGCACCGCCGCGAGCTGAGCCCGATGATCGCCGCGGTGCACATCGCCGGCGAATACCTGCCGCTGCTCGCGTACGAGCCGCAGGTGGGCCACGCCGGAGACCCCGCGCGCTGGCCGGAGGGGCTGAGCGCGCCCGGGAGCAGGTTCGGCGTGATCGGCGACCGCGAGTGCGACCACACCAAGTCCGAGCAGTCGGCCACCAACCGGACGCTGCGGGTGGCGGGCGAGCCGCCGGAGGGCTGGCGCGCCTACTTCGACCGGCAGCACAGCCAGGTGGCCGGCGCGCTGGCGGTCTGCGTGGCCACCTGCCGCAACCCGTGCACCGCCATGGACTGGATCGCTCCCGAGCCGCGCGCCGACCTTCAGGTGCGCGCCCGCACCGCGCTCGCCTTCGCCGACACCCCTCTGGTACGCCTGCGCCACGCGGCGCCCGTGGGCCATGGCTTCGGCGTGCCCTCGCCCGAGGAGGTGCTCGAAGCCTGGGAGCGCAGCCGGGCCGCGCTCGACAAGAACCCGGTGGGCGCGGCGGCGACGAAGGACGACGGCTTCCCGCTGCCGGGCCTGCCGTCGCTGTTCGCGGCCGTGGCCGACGCGCCGATCGCCCCGGCGACCCTGCTCGAAGGCGTCAGCCGGCACATCGTCGCGCTGATCGAGCGGTAGGTCCCTGTAAGCCTCCAGGCTGACCGCGTCGCCCGTTTCCTCTAGGAATGTCACTTAGGGGGAAAGGGTGTCGCCCACCGCGGGGGCGCAGGCGACGCCCTACCGCCGCGCTGTGGCCTGCTCGGCCAGCGCGCCTATGCCGTAGAGCAGCCCGCCCACCAGGTCGCCGGCGCCGAACGCGGTGGCCATCGACATCGCCGTCAGCCTGCACGCCGGGTCGGCGAGCCTGCGCCGGGCTTCCTCGCCGGTGACGATCTCCAGGGCGCGGCCCTGGACGTCGACGAGGAGCACGACCGCGCGACCGGCCTCATCGCCCAGCGCGGCGTGCAGCTTTTCGGCGAAGTGTCTCCGGCCGCCGACCGGCTCGCCGAGGAAGAGGCCGAACCGCAGCCCGCTGCGGTGCTCCGCGCTCACCAGCGCCTGCCTGACGTCGTCCGCCTGCGCGGCCGTGAGGGTTCGCATCACCGATCACCATCCCGCCGACGCGCCGCCGACCCGCCTGCCGGGCTCGGCCGTCTCGGCTGCGGCCACCCAGTCCACGACCGGCGGCGGGGCCCAGCGTGGCGGGATGTCGACCAGCACCAGGCCGGACGTGCTCACGCCGCGCTCGCTGCGGGCGGGGCCACCGATCCACACGGGGCCCGCCTCCGCCCTGCGTGCCGAGCCCCGGCCCGGCAGCATGACCAGCAGACTGATCAGCACGAACAGTCCCAGCGACACCCCGACGAGGAAGAGCAGGATCTCCAGCGCGCTGTCCACACCAAGAACGTAATCCTGGTTTGCCTGTCCGGCCAGACCCCCGTCATGAGAGTCTTGACTCAAGATCCCCAAGACGAGGTCAACAAGAACCGTGCGTGTTCCAGAGTCGATCGGCCGGTATCCCGTCGAGCGCCCCCTGGGCTCCGGCCCGCCACGGCCGTGTCCGTCTGGATGAGCACCGTACGCATGCGCATGGTTGTACGCCCTCCTGTCGCGGCCGAGCCACCTGTAACCTTCCAGGGATCACCACAGCGGCGGCCGGCGCTGCCCCCAGAAGCCGCCCCTGGCGGCCTCCACCTGTGCCGACAGCGAGATCAGCGTGCCCTCGCCGCCGACCCTGCCGGCCAGCATGACGCCGATCGGCTGCCCGGCGGCGTTCCAGTGCAGCGGCAGGTTGACCGCCGGCTGTCCCGACACGTTGTAGATGGCGGGGAAGGCGGCGAAGTGCTTCATCCGCTCGAACGTCTCCTCGGGGCCGGTCACGTCCTCGAACCAGCCCACGGGACGCGGCGGCTGGGTCACCGTGGGGGTGAGCACGGCGTCGTAGGCGTCGGTGACGGCGAGGGCCTGCCTGGTGGCGAGCTGGAGCGCGGCCTGGGCCTGCAGGAAGTCCGGGGCGGGTGTGGCGTGGCCGCGCTCACGCAGCCACGTGGTGATCGGCCGCAGCAGCTCCAGCCGGTCGTCGGCGACCGGATGCATGCACGCGAAGACGGACCACATGGTGACGAAGCTCGGCACCAGGTCGGCGCCGAACGGCCGCTCGATCTCCACGACCTCGTGGCCGAGCGCGCCCAGCACGCCGGCGGCGGCCTCGTAGGCGGCCAGCACGTCGGGGTGGACCTCGGTGCCCGGCACCACGGGGTCGGCGTAGCGGGCGACGCGCAGCCGGCCGGGTTCGCGTCCGGCGTGCTGGAGGAACGTGCCGTCGTGGTGCGGCGCCAGGTAGAGGTCACCCGGGCGGTTGTGCGCCATGACGTCGAGCAGCGCCGCCGCGTCGGCCACCGTCCTGGCGATCGGGCCGTTCGTGGACATGCCCGCCAGGTCCGGGATGATCGGGGCGAAGCTGATGCGGCCGCGGGTGGGCTTGATGCCGTACAGGCCGCAGACCGAGGCGGGGATGCGGATGGAGCCCGCGCCGTCGCTGCCCTGCGCGGCGGGCGCGAGGCCGGCGGCGACCGCCGCCGCGGCGCCCCCGCTGGAGCCGCCCGCGGACGTGCTGGGATCCCAGGGCGAACGCGCGGGCGGCGAGAGACTGGTCTCGGTGTAGCAGGGCAGTCCGAACTCCGGCGTGGCGGTCTTGCCGAGCATGACGGTGCCCGCCTCGCGCAGCCGCTCGACCACCGTGTCGTCCACCGGCGAGACGAAACCGCGGTACGCCGCCGAGCCGAACATGATCGGGACGTCCTTCACCAGGTTAAGATCCTTGATGGGGATCGGCACTCCGGCGAGCGATCCGTCCGGGAGGTCCTTCTCCAGGCGGCGGGCCTGCTGCAGCGCCCTCTCCGCGGTCACGGTCACGAAGGCGCCCACGTCCGGATCGATGCGTTCGATCCGGTCCAGGTAGTGCTGGGTGAGCTCGACCGGCGAGAGCTCGCGGTCACGGATGGCGCGCGCCTGCTCTAGAGCCGAAAGCTCATGAAGTTCTGCCACGCCTTCGCACCCTAGACATCTCTAGAGAAGAACGTAATAAGTACCCGGAAATCGGGCGTGGAACACAGTGAGCTGGGCCATAAAACTATGGACAGGGCAACACTAGGAATCGATCGAACCAGCGGGCTACGGTGAGTTGCGTGGACTCCGACCATCAGCGTGAAGACGGTCACAGCACTTCGCCGATCTGGGTGAGCGACAGATCCGAGAGTGAGCAGACCGCCACTGCCGCCAAGCCATCGGCGCCCACCACCACGTACGCGCCGATAGAGCGCGCGTCCGTGCGTGGCCTCATGCAGCAGCCGCGCTTTCGCCGGCTGCGCAACCGCGCGCTGGTGGCGATCGCCGTCGGCGTGGCCGTGGGCTTCCTGGTCGCCGACGCGCGCGTGGGCGTGAGCGCGGCGATCCTGGCCGCGATCCTGGACACCGTCTATCGCGCCCGCTCCAACTCGACGGTGCCCGCCTGGAGGCGCGCCTCGATCGCCGAGCGCCGCACCGAGGCGCAGCTGCGCAAGCTGGAGCGCGGCGGCTACCGCACGCTCCACGCCAGGGCGATCCCGGGCAGCGAGGCCCAGATCGACCATCTCGTGGTGGGGCCGACGGGCGTCTACGCGGTCGACTCCGAGAAGTGGGACAAGCGGCTGCCGGTGCGGGTGCAGATGGGCAAGAAGCTCTTCCACGGGCCGTTCGACATGAAGCCCCGCATCACCGAGGCCAAGTGGGAGGCCTCCCAGGCCAGCGAGCTGATCAGCAAGTCCTACGGGCGCGAGATCTCGGTGGTGCCATCGCTGGCCATCTACGGGCCGCCGGTGCCCTGGAAGATCATGACGATCCGCGGCGTGGACGTCTACGAGGGCGGCCGTGCCCGCAGGTGGATCACCAAGCGGGAGCGGGCCCTGACCGACACCGAGATCGACCGGATCTACGAGATCGCCGCGCAGGTGCTGCCCGCGCGCTACGGCGAGGGCTGACCCGCTCCGCCCGATCCCCGCGCGCGTCCTCGCGCGGGCGGCCCCCTGTCCGGGCTGTGGACAAGCGTCTCAGCTACCGGGCGAAGGGTCGTACCATGTGAGGACGCTAGCGATGGGAGAAACGCCATGCCCGCCCTCAGGTCACGTACGGTCACCCACGGCAGGAACATGGTCGGTGCCCGGGCCCTCCTCCGGGCGACCGGCGTAGCCGGCGGCGACTTCGGCAAGCCCATCATCGCCGTGGCCAACAGCTTCACCCAGTTCGTGCCCGGCCATGTGCACCTGCGCGAGGTCGGTGACGTGGTGGCCGGGGCGATCCGCGAGGCGGGGGCGATCCCGCGAGAGTTCAACACGATCGCCGTCGACGACGGCATCGCGATGGGCCACGGCGGAATGCTCTACTCCCTGCCGTCGCGCGAGCTGATCGCCGACGCGGTCGAGTACATGGTCAACGCCCACTGCGCCGACGCGATGATCTGCGTCTCCAACTGCGACAAGATCACGCCTGGCATGCTGCTGGCCGCCTTCAGGCTCAACATCCCCACGATCTTCGTCTCCGGCGGCCCGATGGAGGCAGGCAAGATCCCGGGCCGCAAGCTCGACCTGGTCGACCCGATGGTCGCCGCGGCCGACGAGTCGGTGTCCGACGCCGATCTGCTGGAGATGGAGGAGAACGCCTGCCCGACCTGCGGCTCATGCTCGGGCATGTTCACCGCCAACTCCATGAACTGCCTGGCCGAGGCCATCGGCCTGGCGCTGCCCGGCAACGGCACGATCCTGGCCACGCACAAGTCCCGCAAGAAGCTGTTCGAGGACGCCGGCCGCCAGCTCGTGGAGATCACCCGCCGCTACTACGAGGACGGCGACGAGTCGGTGCTGCCGCGCTCGATCGCCACCAGCGACGCCTTCGAGAACGCGATGACGCTCGACGTGGCGATGGGCGGCTCCACCAACACGATCCTGCACATCCTGGCCGCCGCCCGCGAGGCCGAGGTCGACTTCGGGCTGAAGGAGATCAACGAGATCTCGCTGCGCGTGCCCTGCCTGTGCAAGGTGGCCCCGGCCACGAGCAAGTATCACGTCGAGGACGTGCACCGGGCCGGCGGCATCCCCGCCCTCCTGGGCGAGCTCGACCGCGCCGGGCTGCTGCACCGCGACGTGCCGACGGTCAACGGGGGCAGCCTCGGTGACATGATCACCGCCTGGGACCCGGTCTCGCCCTCGGTGCTGCCCGAGGCCGTCGAGCTGTGGCACGCGGCTCCGGGCAACGTCCGCACGGTCAAGCCCTACTCCCAGGACAACCGCTGGGACGACCTCGACCTCGACCGCGCCGACGGATGCGTGCGCGACCTGGAACACGCCTACTCCGCCGACGGCGGCCTGGCCGTCCTCTACGGCAACATCGCGCGCGACGGCGCGGTGGTGAAGACCGCCGGGGTCGACGAGTCGATCTGGAAGTTCACCGGGCCCGCGGTGGTGTTCGAGTCGCAGGAGCAGGCTGTAGAGGGCATCCTCGGCGACCGGGTCAAGGAGGGCGACGTGGTGGTCATCCGCTACGAGGGCCCGAAGGGCGGTCCCGGCATGCAGGAGATGCTCTACCCGACCTCGTTCCTCAAGGGCAGGGGCCTCGGCAAGGCGTGCGCGCTGGTCACCGACGGCCGCTTCTCGGGCGGCACGTCCGGCCTGTCGATCGGGCACGCCTCCCCCGAGGCGGGCGAGGGAGGGGCGATCGCGCTGGTCGAGGACGGCGACCTCATCGAGATCGACATCCCCGGCCGCAAGCTGGAGCTGCGCGTCTCGGAGGCCGAGCTGGCCGCACGTAGAGAGCGTCTGTTCGCCGACCTGGGCCGCTACCGGCCGCGCGACCGTGACCGGCCCGTGAGCGCCGCGCTGCAGGCCTACGCGGCCATGACCACGTCGGCCTCCACGGGCGCCTCCCGCGACCTGTCGCAGCTCTCCCGCTGATCTGTACGACCCCGCACGGCGGGCGATGACCACGTCGCCTGCCGTACAGGTATTCGAAAAACTGTCGGTGGCGTTACCTATTCTTGGGGTATGGCTACAGTCGTGAAGCCCCAGACCCGCCCGCTGACGACCGCCGAGATCGCCGCCCTCGCCCTGTCCCTCGCCCATCTGGGCTCCGGCCCCCAGGCCGTCACCGCGAGGCGCGGCCTGCAGCACGCCTTCGACCATCTGGACCTCGACGACGACGTCATCGCCGCCACGCTCACCACGCTGACCGAGCCGCTGCCGGTCGACGTGGCATCCCGGGCCCGGCTCATCGCCGACGCCATCACCAGCCGCATGATGGTCCGCCTCCACTACCGCGACGCCGCCGGCAATGTCAGCAGCCGGGAGGTGGAGCCGGTCACCTGCCTGGTCCACCGCGAATACTGGTATCTGGTCGGCGTGTGCAGGATGCGCCGCGCGATCAGGGCCTTCCGGTTCGACCGGATCCTCGCGGTCGAGCCCACGCTGACCCCGTCCCGCCCGCATCTGGCCGACCGCTTCCTGCCCTTCCAGCGCCGCAAGCGCACCAGGGTCGTCGCCTGAGGCCCGGCACGGGAGCGACGCGCGGCGGGCCCGGAATCTGACCGTCGCTTTACCTCCCGTGCCCCCGCCCATTGGGATGCCGGGTGCCAGGCTCGCGGGCATGCGCGTTCGGAGGATCTGGCTCATGGGCGTCGTGCTGGTCGCCGTGTCCGGCTGCGCCGGAGAAACAGCGGCGACGGTGCACCCGTCCGGGCGTGACGTGGTGGCCCAGCAGCCTCCCGGGCCTGGCCCGGAGGCGGTCGCGAGGCGGGAGGAGCGGGCGCTGCCCGCGGCGCGGCGGCAGCGGCTCGACCGGGCGCTGGCCCGCTATCTGGACCAGCGGCCCGGCCGGGTGGCCGTGGCCGTCTACGACAGGACCACCTCCACCCGCTACGCCTTCCGCGAGCGGGAGCCGTTCATGCTGGCCAGCGTCGCGAAGATGGACATCCTGCTGGCACT
The DNA here is from genome assembly GCF_037044575.1 of Nonomuraea sp. LPB2021202275-12-8. Lineage (NCBI taxonomy): Bacteria > Bacillati > Actinomycetota > Actinomycetes > Streptosporangiales > Streptosporangiaceae > Nonomuraea > Nonomuraea sp. LPB2021202275-12-8. The sequence goes on from NZ_JBAHWD010000015.1 coordinate 54,014, forward strand.
GCTGCTGCGGGCGCAGGAGGAGCGGCGGGGGCTGGACGGCTACGAGCGCACTCTGGCCTCCCGGATGATCCGCTACAGCGACAACGACTGCGCCCACGAGCTCTACATGACGGTCGGCGGCAGGCGCGGGCTCACCGAGGTGCTGCACCGGGTGGGCGCTCAGCACACCCGGCCGGGCGGCGGCCTGTATTGGGGCACGACGCGCAGCCGGCCTTCGGACCAGGTCAGGGTGCTGGAGTGGCTCACCGACCCGGGCGGCCCGGTGTCGGCGGCCAACCGCCGCTACGCGCTGGACCTGATGTCCACGGTCCACCCCGCGCAGGACTGGGGGGTCGGCGCGGTGGGCGGACAGGTGGCGGTCAAGAACGGCTGGCTGCCCGCCGAGGAGCACGACGGCAGGTGGACGGTCAACAGCGTGGGCCGGCTGACCGTCACCGGGCACGAGCTGCTCGTCGCCGTGCTGTCAGAGCGCAGCCCGGCCATGAGCACCGGTGTGGCCACCGTGGAGCAGGTCGCCCGGCTCGCCGTGCGGGCCTTCGCCGGCCAGCACGGCTAGCACGGCTAGCACGGCTAGCCGCAGCATCCTCCGCCGCAGCAGCCACCGCCACCGCCGCCGGCGGGCCGGGGCGCGGCGGCGGAGCCGGTCATGGCGACCGTGGACAGCAGCTTGACCGTGTCGTCGTGGCCCTCCGGGCAGGACGCCGGGTCACTCGACGCCGACATGGGGCGGGACAGCTCGAACGTGGAGCCGCAGGCGCGGCAGCGGTAGTCGTAACGCGGCATACGCCAAGAGTAAGGCCCTCAGCGGCGGAAGGTCACCTGGGCGTAGTCGGACACGGGCTCGTAGCCGATCGACTGGTAGATCGCGTTGCTCGTCGGGTTGGCCAGGTCGGTGAAGAGCACGACCTGGTCGCAGCGCTCGTCCAGGCCTACCCGGCTGGCGAACGCGGTGACGGCGGCGCCGTAGCCTCTCCTGCGCTGCGAATGCGGCGTGTAGACGGGGCCGATGCGGCAGACGCCGCCGGCGGCGGGTGACAGCGCGGCGAACGAGACCGGCGCGCCGCCCGACTCCCACACGAACAGCTCGCCGTGGGCCAGCCGCTGCGCGGTCCGCTGCGCCGCGTCCTCGCCCGCGCCGAGCTTCACCTCGTCGAAGAAGGCGTACATCCAGCTCACCAGCACGGGCAGATCGCCCTCGACGGCGGGCCGGCCGTGGCCCGGCACGTCGGGGACGTTCAGGGAGCCCAGCCGGTAGAGGCGCTCGGCGATCACCTCACCCGGCTGGCCCAGGACGCCGGCGACCACTTCGGTCAGGTCGCGGGGCCCCACCACCTCCGGGATGTCGCCCTTCAGCGCCTCCACGAGCCCGGCTGCGGCCTCGACGGGCATGCGGGCGAGCCCGATGGGGCGCGGCGGGGTGCGGAACGCCGCGCCGCGCACCTGCCCGCCGTCGGTCCACCAGCCGAAGTACGCGTCGGGAGCCGGTCGGCCCGAGCGCAGATTGGTCAGGACGGTGAGCGGCACCGTGTTGCTCACCGGATCCGTCAGCAGGAATGCCTCGGCGGCTCGGGCGAACTCCTGGACGTCCGTGGTGAAGGTCCACATGCGTGCGATCCTGCCATGCCGTGGCACAAGGTGATGGGGCCCGGCCCCCGGAAGAGGGGGCCGGGCCCGGAGTCAGGCCGCGGCTTCCAGGTAGGGAGCCCATTGGGGGTCACCGACCAGCGATGCTCCGATGAGCCGCCAGTGGGCGCCCCGTGGCACGGCCGGGGCGACGCGCAGCGACCACCCCAGCTCCTCCAGGTACTTGTCGGCCTTGCGGTGGTTGCACTGCGTGCACGAGGCGACGCAGTTCTCCCACGTGTGCGTGCCACCCCTGGACCTGGGGATGACGTGGTCGATGGTCTCGGCCCGCTGGCCGCAGTAGGCGCACCGGTAGTCGTCGCGCCGCATGAGAGCGGCCCTGGTGAGGGGGATGCGCGACCGGTAGGGGATGCGCACGTATCTTCGCAGCCGGATCACCGACGGGACGTCGAGCGTGCAGCTGGCGGAGCGCAGCACGGCGCCCCGGCCGTCGCGGTGCACGACGTCGGCCTTCTCCCGCAGCACCAGCACGATGGCGCGGTGCAGCGAGAGCGTGGTGAGTGGCTCGTAGGTGGCATTCAGCAGCAGGACTTGGCGCATCATCGGGCCTCTCCCTGCTGCGCGCGTATCAAGGGGGACATGCCGCGGCATGTCCCGGCTATTCGCCCCTCCTGGGGCATCGACGCATCCGTCACGTGGACCTCCGCCGGACGGCCCAGCGGATGGACACCACGGCACCGTCCTGTCAGCAAGTCTGGCGTTTACCGCATGGTCCCCGCCACCCCTTAACCTCCAGCCGGAATGACCAGAGGGACACACGATACGTTTTATGCCCGCATCACCTGGGCTTTACGCCATCCACCGCGCCTCGCCGTTGCCGTAGGGTTCGAGGCATGACGCGAGAGCCCTACCCTGCCGCGCCGCGCGAGGAGATCACCGAAATCCTGCACGGTACGCCTGTTCCCGACCCCTACCGCTGGCTGGAGGATCCGGACAGTCCGGAGACGGACAGGTGGCTGCTGGGGCAGGGCGAGCTGTTCAAGCGGGAGAGCGAGCCGCAGCGCTTCAAGTCGCGGATCGCCGAGTTGCTGATGTCCGGCTCGGTCGGCACGCCCGCCTGGCGCGGCGGAAGGCAGTTCTTCAGCCGGCGCACGCCGGAGCAGGAGCACGCCGTCTACTACGTGGTGGACGAGGACGGCACCGAGCGGGTGCTGGTCGACCCGATGGGGATCGACCCCACGGGGCTGACCACGCTCGACGCGGTGCAGCCCGACAAGGAAGGGCGCCTGCTGGCCTACCAGATCTCGGTGGGCGGCGACGAGGAGTCGGTCCTCTACATCATGGACGTGGCGACCGGCGCCCGCGTCGAGGGGCCGATCGACCGCTGCCGCTACTCCCCCATCGCGTGGCTGCCCGGCGGCGAGGCCTTCTACTATGTGCGGCGGCTGCCGGGCACCGAGGTGCCGGAGAACGAGAGGCAGTTCCACCGCCGCGTCTACCTGCACCGCGTCGGCTCCTCCACCGAGGACGATGCGATGATCTTCGGTGACGGCCTGAAGATGACCAACTACTACGGCGTCTCGGTCTCGCGTGACGGCCGCTGGCTGCAGATCTCCGCCAGCGAGGGCACGGCTCCGCGCAACGACCTGTGGGTCGCGGACCTGACCACGTCGACGCCCGAGCGGCCGGAGCTGCGCGTCGTGCAGGAGGGCGTGGACGCCCAGACCGGCCTGGTGTTCGGCCGCGACGGCAGGCTCTACGTGCACACCGACCGGGACGCGCCGCGTGCCAGGGTGTGCGTCACCGACCCTTCGGAGCCGGGCCACGACGCCTGGCGTGACCTGATCCCGCAGGACGAGGAGGCGGTGCTGTCTGACTTCGCCATCCTCGACGATCTGGACCGCCCGGTCATGCTGGTGGGCTGGACCCGCCACGCGATCAGCGAGATCACCGTCCACGACCTGGAGACGGGCGAGCGGCTGAGCGAGGTGCCGACGCCGGGCCTGGGCACGATCGGCGGGATCGCCGAGCGGCCGGAGGGCGGCCACGAGGCCTGGTTCGGCTACACCGACAACACCACCCCGCCGTCCATCCAGCGCTACGACGCCAGGACCGGAGAGACCACGCTCTGGGCGGCCTCGCCCGGCGCAGTGGAGGTCCCGCCGGTCCGCACCACGCAGGTCGTCTATCAGTCGGTTGACGGCACCGACGTCCGCATGCTGATCATCTCGCCGGTCGACGGCGACGGCCCGCGCCCGACGATCCTGTACGGCTACGGCGGCTTCGGCCTGTCGATGACCCCCGGCTACTCGGCTTCGATCCTGGCCTGGGTGGAGGCGGGCGGCGCGTACGCGATCGCCAACCTGCGCGGCGGCGGCGAGGAGGGCGAGGACTGGCACCGCGCGGGCATGCTCGGCAACAAGCAGAACGTCTTCGACGACTTCCACGCCGCCGCCGTCCACCTCGTCGAGACGGGGGTGACCACGACCGGGCAGCTCGGCATCTCCGGCGGCTCCAACGGCGGACTCCTGGTGGGGGCGGCGCTGACCCAGCGCCCCGAGCTCTACTCCGCCGTGGTGTGCTCGGCGCCGCTGCTCGACATGGTGCGCTACGAGAAGTTCGGGCTCGGCGCCACCTGGAACGTCGAGTACGGCACGGCCGAGGACGCCGAGCAGTTCGGCTGGCTGCACGCCTACTCGCCCTACCACCACGTCACGGAGTCCGTCCGCTATCCCGCGACGCTGTTCACCGTCTTCCAGTCCGACACGCGGGTGCACCCGCTGCACGCGTGGAAGATGTGCGCGGCGCTGCAGCACGCCACGAGCGGCGACGCGCCGATCCTGCTGCGCAACGAGACCGAGGTGGGCCACGGCGCGCGCTCGATCAGCCGCACGGTCGATCTGTCGGCCGACACGCTGACCTTCATGGCCAAGCACCTCGGCCTATAGTCGGAGCATGAGCGAGCTGGGGCCGGTCATGGTCGAGGCCGCCCCCAGCGCTGCGCTGCGGCCTTACGTGACCCGGCTGACGGCCTACCACGAGCGTTACGGCGAGCCGGTGACGCGCGCGGAGGCGGCGATGCCCGGCGCGGTGCTCATCCTGGGCTTCGGCTCGGCCATGGAGGTGGACGGCGAGCGGCTGACCTCGTTCGCGGGCGGCCTCGCCGACCGCTTCACCGTGACGCGCACGGCCGAGCCCACTGAGGGCGTGCAGGTCTTCCTCACCCCGTTCGGAGCCAGGCGACTGTACGGGGTGCCGATGCGGCACGTGACCAACACGGTGCTGCCGGTCGAGGATGTGCTCGGGCCGTGGGCACGCGCGGCGGTCGCCAGGCTCGCCGAGACGCCGTCGTGGCCCGAGCGGCTGGCCCTGGCCGACCGCCTGCTCACCGAGCGCATCCTGGCCGCTCCCGAGCTGGGCCCCGAGGTGCCGTGGGCGTGGGCGCGCCTGCTCCGGACCGGCGGCGACCTCGGCGTGTCGTCGCTGGCCGGCTCGCTCGGCTGGAGCCATCGGCACCTGGTGGCCCGCTTCCACGACCAGATCGGGCTCACCCCCAAGGCCGCGGCCAGGGTCATCCGGTTCGGCCGGGCCGCTCACCGGCTCCGGACGGGCGGAGCGATCGCGCAGGTGGCCGCCGAGTGCGGCTTCTACGACCAGGCGCACATGAACCGCGAGTTCAGGGCGCTGGGCGGCACGACGCCCGGTCAGATTCTTCCAAGACCCGGCTCCTCCGGCGGCGCACACTGAACACATGAGAACCATTTACGCCCTGGTCCGCTATGCGGACTGCCCGGCGGCCGTCGAGTTCCTGACCGGCGCCTTCGAGTTTCAGGTGCACGAGCTGTCCAAGAACGACGAGGGCGTGGTCAACCACGCCGAGCTGCTCGTCGGGAACGACATGATCATGATCGGTGCCGGCAGCCCGGGCGGGCCCGGCGTCTACATCGCGGTCGACGACCCCGACGCCCACCACGACCGCGCCGCGGCGGCCGGCGCCCGGATCACGATGGCCCTCGTCGACCAGCCCTACGGCTCGCGCGAGTACGCCTGCGAGGACCCCGAGGGCAACGCCTGGTTCTTCGGCACCTACCGGCCGTGAACGTGCCCGGATGGCCGGAGCGGCGGCGCTGGGGCCCGCCCGCCGGGCCGTCACGGGTGCGAGCCGCGCTGACGCCGTGCTCGCATGCGTCCAGGGCAGGGCAGGGCAGGGCAGGAGACCTCATGCCCTGCCCTGGCCGCCACGGGAGCCGGCGCGTCGACCACATCCTCGTCCGGTGCAGCGGCAACGGGCGACGCTGCGGCCGGCCGGTGGCAGGAGCGTCTTCGGCCGGCCGGTCGGCGGCGTTCGGGCGAGCGGTCACTTCGGGGTGGTCGCCGGCCTGGAGCCCGGGAAGTAGCGGCGCAGCACCGGATGCCAGCGGTTGGCGGCCACGCCGTGCAGTGCCGCCACCCCGAGGCAGTACTTGCTGACGCTGATGGGGCGCACTCCCAGGTCGCGCAGGATGCGGTCCGCCGCGGCGTGCCCGTTCGCGGACTTGGACTCCAGCAGGACGCGGTCGCGGCGGGCGGCAAGCGTGCGCCGGCCGTCGCCGCAGACCAGGCCGGTGTCGCAGGTGAGCCGGGCCGCGCCCGCCCTGTCCACGAGCGTCACCCGGCCGTAGTCGGTGGACAGGACCGGGCCGAGCGACTCGGGCCGGGCCAGCCGCAGGTTGCCCGCCAGGGTTTCGGTGACGTACTCCAGCGCCTCGCGGGTGAGGGTGTCGGACGGAGACGCGTCGTACGGGATGCGGTGTTTGTCGGTGCTGCCACCCGCGCCGTTGAGCTTGACCTCCAGCCAGCGCCCGCCGCCGTCCAGGTACGTGCGGGTACGGATCTTGAACCTGCGCCGCCGGTCCTGGCGATGCTGGCGGAAGGTGAGCAGGTCGGGGGTGTCGAAGTAGGTGGAGGTGTAGCGGAACTGCCGCCAGCCGCCGATCCGCAGCACCGCGAACCCGCCGCCCAGCTCGGCGGCGAGGCGGGTCATCGTCGAGGCGCTCACCAGGTATTTGCGGTCCACCCTGGTCATCAGCTTCGAGGCGGCCGTCACCTCCTCCAGGGTGATCGGCGGCAGTCCCGCGGCCACCCCGGCGAGCAGAACGCCCGCATCGGGCCACTCCGCGCCGCGGGCCGTCATCGCCACGCCCCCACCTGCGCCTTGCCGGCCCGTGGGGCCTCGAATCGGACGTCGACCACGCAGCTGTCCCTGACGTAGTCGATCTGGGTGACGGCGCACTGGAGCACCCGCCCGCCCAGCCTGCTCTCCAGGTCGGCGCGGAGCAGGCCGGGGTCGGAGTGGACCACGTCGAGGGTCACCACCTGGTGGCGGGTACGGCCGAGCAGCCCCGGATGGTCGGCCACGTACATCACCGCCAGCAGCACCACGTCCAGGAAGAGCGCGGTCAGCGGCCAGGTCGCCGCGATGGCGTTCACCAGACCGAGGGCGATCGCGACGAAGTAGTAGGCGATCTCCTCCTGGGTGATCTCATCGGACCTGAGCCGGATGATGGCCAGCACCCCGAACAGGCCGAACCCCACCGCCAGGTCCACCCGCTGCACGAGCAGCAACGACACCACCGCGAAGATGCCCACGTTCAGTGCCACGTAGGCGAACAGCAGGTCGCGCCGGTGATGGCGCCGGAAGTACAGGCCGTAGGCGAGCGTGATGATCGCCGCCAGGTCCATCGCGAACCCGAGAATCGTGGTCGCTCGCAAGATGTGCCTCCCATGCTGGTCGCTTTCTCATGAACAGCGTGACGATCGGCGGTGAAGTCCCGGTGAGGCGATGATGAGGGCGTTCTCATCGTGCGAAGGCGCCTGTGCCGCCGAGGACGGGCCCCGGCGGCACAGGCATCTGGTGGGTTCAGCCCGCGTACACGACCACGTTGTCGCGGTAGCTGCGGCGCTTGCGGTCGAAGTCGCCGCCGCAGGTGATCAGGCGCAGCCGGCTGCCCCGGCCCGAGCCGTAGACCTCGCCGTCGGGCACCCGATCCTTGGGGTAGCGAGCCAGGCGCTGGACCCGGAACGTCACCGTGGTGCCGTCGGCCCTGTCGACGTGGACGGCGGCGCCTTTCCTCAGCTCGCGCAGCCGGTAGAACACCGCCGGGCCCGTCGTGGAGTCGACGTGGCCCGCGATGACGGCGACGCCGCTCTCCCCCGGCTCCGGCCCGCCGCGGTGCCAGCCGGCCTGGTCGAACCTCTTGGGAGCGATCAGCCGTCCGGTCGCGTCGAGCCGCAGCCCGATCACCTTGGTGGAGACGCCGATCGACGGGATGCGCAACCGCACGGGATCGGCCACGTCCCTCGGCGCGGCCGCCTGCATGACCGCCGCGCTCTGCCGCTGGGCGTCACCCGTCCCGCCCGTGGTGCCGCTCGCGGGGGCGCATGCCGCCACCAGGACGCAGCCGGCGAGGAGGATCGGTGCGCGGAGCCGCCTGGACGACACCACGGTCAGACCCGGCCGAGCCTGCGCGACACCAGGTACCCGCCCGCCAGCAGGATGCCGGTGCCGGCCAGCGCGAGCGGCGCCACGACCATCGGCTGAAGGGCGCTGTCGACGCCCACGCCGCGCGCCCCGTCCAGCCCGGCCGCGCCGCCCATGCCCGTGTCCACACCGCCCCTGGGACGGTCGTCATCGTCGTCGTCGGCGACCACGTGGACGGCCGGTGCCGCGAGGGCGGTGGGAGCCGCGAGGGCCGCGCCCGTGATGCCGAGCCCGGACGCGACCGCGATGGCGGCCAACAGCCGCCGTAGTGCCTGGACCATCTCTGCCTCCTGGAGTCGTCCGCACTCTCCGTGCGGACGACTCCAGCCTCCGAGGGCGCCGTTGGCTCACCGTGAGCGTGGGATGAGAAGCCTTTCACCCGGCCCGCAGCCGGTAGCCGGTTCCCCGGACCGTCTCGATGCGGTCCGCGCCGATCTTGCGGCGCAGGTAGCGCACGTACACGTCCACCACGTTGGAGCCGGGGTCGAAGTCGAACCCCCACACGTGGCTGAGCAACTGCTCACGGGTGAGCACCTGGTCGGGGTGGCGGCAGAAGACCTCCGCCAGCGCGAACTCGCGGGTGGACAGGTCCACGGACCGCTCCCCCACGTACGCGCGCCGGGTGCGCAGGTCGAGGGCCAGGTCGGCGACCCGGAGCACGGTCACCTCGGGCGTCCGGTCGGCCCGCAGGCGCAGCCGTACCCGTGCGAGGAGCTCTTCGAAGGCGAAGGGTTTGGCGATGTAGTCGTCGGCGCCGCCCTCCAGGCCCGCCACGGTGTCGGTGACGCTGTCACGCGCGGTCAGGATGATGACGGGCAGGCCCACCTTGGCCTCGCGCAGCCGCCGCAGCACGGTGAACCCGTCGCTCAGCGGCAGCCCGATGTCGAGGATGAGCAGGTCGAAGGCGCCGCTGGCGGCGACGTCGTAGGCCGTGACACCGTCCTCGACGACGGCGGTGACGAAGCCGTTGCCGCGCAGCCCCTTCTCCAGGAAGGAGGCGATTCTGGCCTCGTCCTCGGCGATCAGGATGCGGTTCACTGCACCTCCCGGAGCGGTATGGCGATGACGAAGCAGGCCCCGCCTCCGGGGGCCTCGACCACGGTGACGGTTCCGCCGTGCGCTTCGGCGATGGTGGTGACGATGGCCAGGCCGAGTCCGGCGCCGTCGTGCGCGCCGGTGCGGCCCGAGCCGCGCATGAAGCGCCGGAAGATGCGCTCGCGGTCCGCGGGCGCGACTCCCGGCCCGCTGTCACGCACCCACAGCTCCACCGACCGGTCACGAACGGCGGAGCCGACCGCGATCAGGTCGCCGTCGGCGGTGTGCCGGACGGCGTTGGCCGCGAGCTGCATCAGGGCCTGGGTGAGCCGCTGCCGGTCGGCGGGCACCCGGGCCTCCGCCACCTCGTCCACCCGCCAGCGCCGCTCGCCGAGCGCCCGCGCCTTGGCCACGACGCTGACGGTGAGGTCGGCCAGCTCCACCTCCTCGATGTCGAGGAAGCCGGGTTGCTCGGCCTTGGCCAGGGTGAGCAGGTCGTCGACCATCCGGTTCATGCGCTCCAGCTCGTCGGTGACCAGGGCGAGGGTCTCGGCCCGGTCCGCGGGGTCGTCGCCCATGAGCTCCAGATGTCCGCGGATGACGGTGATGGGGGTGCGCAGCTCGTGCCCGGCGTCGTCGACGAAGTGCCGCTGCACGGCGAAGGCCTGCTCCAGCCGGTCGAGCATGTGGTTGAACGTCGCGGCCAGCGCGGCCACGTCGTCGTCGCCCGGCACGACCAGCCGCCTGGTCAGGTCCGAGGAGTCGCTGATCTGCGCCGCGGTCTGGCGCACCAGCCTGATCGGGGCGAGCACCCGGCCGGCGACGAACCAGCCGGCCGCTCCGGCCAGTGCCAGCGCCGCCAGCGCGGTCAGGCTGAGCACCCGGACCGCGTCCACGATGTCGTCCCTGTGCCGGTCGTAGAAGATCGCCACCACGAAGTGCCCCTGCCTGGGGTCGCCGGCCACGCTGACCGGGATGACGGCGTACCAGACCGTGCCCGCGGCGCTCTCGTACACGCCGTCGTCCGGCCTGATGGTCGTGGACAGGTCGGCGACCAGCGCGTCGTCGGTGTCGAGGCGGGCGGGGGCGGGGACGGCGGTGATCCGGTCCGCCTTCCCGTCGACGATGCTGAAGAAGGTCTCCCACCGATCGGGCGGGTTGTAGGCGAGGTAGCCGCTGAGCAGCTCGGCCACGTCTCCCACCGGGCGCCGGGTCGACGGATCGAGCGCGGTCACGGCATAGCGGCGCAGCTTCTCCGCCTCGTTGCTGAATTCGCGGTTCATCCGGTCGTCCAGCCGGGTGAGCAGGATGGTCCAGGTCGCGAAGATGGAGACGGACAGGGCGAGGCCGACGACCGCGAGCATCCAGCCCACGATCCGGCCACGGGCGGTCACTCGCATGGCCGGGCCTGATCAGTCGTCATCGCCGCCGTCGTCATCGTCATCGTCATCGTCACCACCGGGCCGCGGCGACGGCGGGGGGACGGGCTCCGCCTTGGTCCTGCGCGCGCTGGGCGAGGCGGCGGGCTGCTTGCTGGGGCCGGAGGTGGCGGTAGGGGTGGAGGTGGCGGCGGGCGGCTCGCCGGAGGGGGTGCGGTCCGGCCGCGACCGTGTGCTGCCCATCGGCGTCTGCGATACGACGACGGGCTCGCCCAGGTCAGGGCCGCTGCCCGCGGCCCGGACGAGCCCGATCGCCAGGAACCCGGCCACGGTCGCTCCGATCAGGAGTGTGGCCAGGGGTGCTCGGCGTCTCATGACGTCGAGCATGACGGTTTTCGAGGAGAGCACGCTGAGGCACGGATGAGAATGTTCTCATCTGACGTGGTCAGCCGGGCAGGGTCTCACCTCCGATCGGGGCGAGGACCTCTCCGGTGTAGTAGGACGACAGCCGGTCGGCGGCGAAGAAGACGTAGGAGGGCGCGATCTCGTCGGGGTCGGCCGCCCGCTTCATCGGCACCTGCTTGCCGAACTGCTCCACCTTCTCCGGCGGGAAGGTAGCGGGGATGAGCGGCGTCCAGACCGGGCCGGGCGCGACCGCGTTGACCCGGATGCCGCGGTCGACCAGGTTCTGGGCCATCGAGTAGGTGAAGGCGTTGATCGCCCCCTTGGTGGCGGCGTAGTCGATGAGGGTCTTGTTGCCGCGCAGCCCGTTGATCGACGAGGTGTTGATGATCGCGCCGCCTTCGTGCAGGTGTCGCAGAGCGGCCTTGGTCACCCGGTAGTAGCTGTGGATGTTGACCGCGAACGTGTGCTCCCACTGCTCGTCGGTCAGCTCCTCCAGCGAGTCCACCGGCGCCTGGTAGGCGACGTTGTTGACGACGATCTCCAGGCCGCCGAGCTCGGCCACCGTCCGCTCCACCACCTGCGCGCAGTGGTCGCGGTCGGCCAGGTTCCCGGGGATCAGCAGGCATCGCCGCCCCTCCGCCTCGACGAGCTTCCTGGTGTGGTTGGCGTCCTCGTGCTCTTCGAGGTACGCGATCGCGACGTCGGCTCCTTCCTTGGCGAAGGCGACGCAGACGGCTCTGCCGATGCCGGAGTCGCCGCCGGTGACGAGTGCCCGCCTACCGGCCAGCAGGCCTCTGCCCTCGTAGCCGCGCATCTCGTCACGCGGCTCGGGCGTCATCCGCCCGGTGTCGCCGGGGTACGGCTGGCTCTGCGCTGGTGGTGTGGAGTTCGCATTCTCTGGCATGTCCGGCGCCGTGCCCAGGTTCCGGTATGCCTAACGCCAGAGCTCGGGCTCAGCGGGGGAAGACGATGGTCTTGTGCCCGTCGAGCAGGACACGCTGCTCCGCGTGCCATCGGACCGCTCTGGCCAGCGCCACGCACTCGACGTCGCGGCCGATGGCGGCGAGGTCCTCGGGCGAGTGACTGTGGTTGACGCGCGCCACCTCCTGCTCGATGATCGGGCCTTCGTCCAGGCGGGAGGTGACATAGTGGGCGGTCGCGCCGATCAGCTTGACGCCGCGCTCGTAGGCCTGCCGGTAGGGTTTGGCCCCCTTGAACGACGGCAGGAACGAGTGGTGGATGTTGATCGCCCGGCCCGCCAGCTTCTCGCACAATCCCTCTGACAGGACCTGCATGTAGCGGGCCAGCACCACCAGGTCCACCTGATAGTGCTCCACCAGCGCGAGCACCTCGGCCTCCTGCCTGGGCTTGGTGTCGGGGGTGACGGGCAGGTGGTGATAGTCGATGCCGTGTGACTGGGTGAGGGGGCGCAGGTCGGGATGGTTGGAGACGACCGCGACGACCTCGATGTCCAGGGCTCCGGAGCGGACCCGGTAGAGCAGGTCGTTGAGGCAGTGGTCGAACTTGCTGACCATGATGAGCACGCGCGGCTTGCTCGCCACGTCGCGCAGCTGGAACTCCATGCCGAACTCCGGTGCCAGGGCCGCGAAGGCGGCACGGACCTCGTCCTCTCCCAGGTGCTTTCCGAGCGGTGCGGCGAACTGCACCCGCATGAAGAACCGCGGCCCGTCTCGGTCGCCGAACTGCTGGCTCTCGGTGATGTTGCAGCCGTGCCCGGCCAGCAGGCTGGAGACGGCGGCCACGACGCCGGGCCGGTCAGGGCAGGACAACGTGAGGACGTATTCGGCAGTGCTCATGGTTCTCTCTCGCGAAGATGCCGGCGCGGTCGCGGTGCGGCTGGGTCGTCGAGCACCATCGAGGTTACCGTCCCGGCCGCGTCATCTCTGACCGGCTCGTGAACTCGATCAAGGGTATGTAGCAGGCGTTACCGACATCAACCAGGAGGAGTACGTGCCCTTGGACGCCGTGCTGCTGGTCGGGGTCGCCTGCATGTTCGCGATCGTGTCCGGGATGAACGACGGCGGGGCACTGCTCGCGACCGGGCTCAAGCTACCCACCGTACGGCCGTCGACCGGCATCCTCACCATCGTGGCGCTGGTGGCCCTGGTGCCGCTGGCCACCAACCAGGTCGCGTTGACCTTCGTCACGAGGCTCGCCACCTTCGACGGCCCCGGCGGCAGGTCGGCCACGACCGTCGCCGTCATCTGCTCGCTGGTCGTGGTCATGGTGCTCAGCGCGAAGGGCCGGCCGACCAGCCTCACCCTCGCCATCGTCGGCGGCCTGACCGGGGCGGGTCTCGGCTGGGGGCTGCCGGTCTCGGGCTCGTCCGTGGCCCTCGTGCTGGCCTTCGGCCTGGCGGCGCCGATCGTCGGCGCCCTGCTGGCCTGGGTGGTGACCGCGCTGCTGGTCAAGTTCACCACCGCGCGCGGGCTGTGGAACTGGCACTGGGCCGGCTTCCTGCTGCAGAGCGTCGCCTACGCGGCCAACGACGGGCAGAAGATGCTCGCCGTCTTCATGATCGCGCTGGGTTTCTCGGGCGCGCCGCTGTCGTACACGTCGCTGGTGGCCGGGCTGTTCGGCCTCGGCGCCCTGTACGGCCTGCCGAAGGCGGGGCGTACGCTCAGCCGGGAGATCATCGCTTTCCGGCCTCTGCACGGCGTGGCGGCCGAGCTCTCGGCGGGCACGGCCGTGCTCGGCTGTTCGGCGCTGGGTATGCCGGTGAGCATGACGCAGGCGATCGCGGGCGGGCTGATCGGTGCGGGGGTCATCCAGGGCGGCGGCCGGGTCCGCTGGTACGCCGCCGTGAAGATCGTGACCGCCTGGCTGCTGACACTGCCGGCCAGCGCGGCGCTGGCCGCGGTGGCGGCCTTCCTGGTGAAGGGAGTGAGCGCGTGAAGGGCCCTCTGGGCGCATGGCCGCCCGCATCGGAGGTGCGCCGGTGAAGCGGTTGCGCCGGATCCGTGACCTGCTGGCCGGGCGCATGGACAGCGCGCTTTCGGACGCGCTGCTCGGGCAACTGGAGGCGACCAAGGAGGGCGCCTGGCTCGCCATGGCGATGATCGGCGGCGAGGTGGGCAGGACGGGCGCGCACGAGCAGATGCGCACCATCGAGCATCTCGGCGACGAGGAGCGCCGCCGCCTGGTCGAGGAACTCCGCTCGGCCCTGGTCACGCCGATCGACCGGGAGGACCTCTTCAGGCTGTCCCGCTCGATCGACGACGTGCTCGACTCGCTGCGTGACTTCGTCCGCGAGTCGCACCTCTATCAGGTGCCTGACCAGATCCGCTTCACCCCGCTGCTCGACCAGGTGATCGTCGGCATCGACGCGCTGGAGAACGCGGTCCGCGACCTGGTCTCCAGGCCGTCGGCGGTGGTGCACGACGCGCTGGAGGCGAAGAAGACGGGCAGCGCCATCCGGCGGATGTATCAGTATGAGATCTCCCGCATCTTCTCCGGCGAGCTGTCGGCGAACGCCATGAAGGAGCGCGAGCTGGTGCGCCGCCTCGAGATCGTGGGCATCGCGATCAGTGAAGCCGCCGACGCCATCGCCGACGGCGCCATGAAGCGCTGAGGCTAGAGCCCGAGGGCCGGGGCGAGGACGCGGAGCTGGGCCAGGGCGTCCGGAAGGTCGGGCCCGGCCGGCGACAGCGGCTGGATCGCGACGTGGTCGGCCCCCGCGTCGAGGTGGGCGCCGACCCGCTTGGCGACCGTCTCGGGGCTGCCCCAGGCCACGATGGCGTCGGCCAGCCGGTCGCTGCCGCCATCGGCGAAGTCCTCGTCCGAGTAACCCAGGTGACGCAGGTTGTTGAGGTAGTTGGGGAGCGTCAGGTAGTAGGACATGTGGGCTCGGGCGATCTCGCGGGCCCGGGCCGGATCGGTCTCGACGACCACGGCCTGCTCCGGCACGAGCAGCCGGTCTGGGCCGAGGATGTCGCGGGCCTGGACGGTGTGCTCGGGCGGCACGAAGTAGGTGTGGGCGCCACCGGCCCGGTCCCTGGACAGCTCCAGCATCCTGGGCCGCAGCGCGGCCAGCAGCCGCGGCGCCTGCGCCTGTGGAGCGGGCAGGTCCTTCCTGGCCTCGTCCATGCCCTCCAGGTAGCGGTCCATCGCGCTCAACGGCTTGCCGTAGTCGTGGCCGCGCAGGCCGACCAGGGGGCCGTGGCTGACCCCGATGCCCATGAGGAACCTGCCGGGGAAGGCGTCGGACAGCGTGACCTCGCCCGCCGCCATGGCCGTCGCGTCGCGTGACCAGATGCTGGCGATGCCGGTGCCGACCGCGAGCCGCCGGGTGGCGGCCAGCAGGACCGCGGCGCAGGCGAACGGGTCCTTGCTCCCCCAGCCGTCGTTGACCCAGACGGAGCCGTAGCCGAGCGACTCGATCTCCACCGCGGCCCGGCGCCCCTCACCGGCCGGCGACTTGCCGATCATGGGATGCCACACTCCGATGTGCCCGGCGTCCACGGCCACTCCTTCTGGGTAAACTGTTCGATTGAGATGGAACACTACACCAGTGTTCGACCCCCGTCGAACAGATCCCGCTCCCTGGCCCACGCCTCTCCCGTCGAGGTCTCGCTGCAGGCCGCCCTCGACGCGCTCGGCGACCCGATCCGCCGCCGCATCGTCCGCGAGCTGTCCGTGGTCCCCGACTGGAGCCGCCCCTGCGGCACCTTCAGCCATCTGCCGGTGGCCAAGTCCACGCTCAGCCACCACTTCGCCGTCCTGCGCGGCGTCGGCCTCCTGGAGCAGCGCGACGAGGGCCCCCGCCGCCTCAACCGCCTGCGCAGGGCCGAGTTCGACGACCGCTTCCCCGGCCTGCTCCCCCTGGTCCTCGCGGAGTCCGAGGAGTGATCCGCCGTTGAGCACGAGCGACCGTCCCGCCGCCCGCGTGATCTGCCTGGACCGCGAGGACAGGGTGCTGCTGCTGCACTGGCACGACCGGGTCAGCGGGGCAGACGTCTGGGAGCCTCCTGGCGGCGGCATCGACCCCGGCGAGACGCCGCTGCAGGCGGCGAGGCGGGAGCTGACCGAGGAGACCGGCCTGCCGGGCTCCTCGGTCCAGGATCGCTCGGTCGAGGTGGCCCGGGACTTCACCTGGCTCGGCGTCCGCTACGTCAAGACGGAGTCGTTCTTCCTGGCCCGCTTCGACCACAGCCGCCCGCCGGTCGATCCCGGTGCGCTCACCCCTGAGGAGCGCGAGGCCTACCTGGGCTGCCTGTGGGCGCGGGAGCTGCCCGCCGGCGTGGAGCCACCGGGCCTGGCGAAGGTCGTCGAGCGCCTCACGGCCGCCCGATGAGGGCCACGGGTGGCGGACTCGATCACAGTCGCACGGTGTGGCCGCCGGTCGCGACGGCGAGCTCGCCTCCGTAGGATCTGGCCGCCGCCTCGAGCGCGGGCTCGTGCGGGCTGTCCGGCCACAGGTGCGTGAGCAGCAGCCGCGCCGCGCCCGCCGAGGTCGCGGTGCGGCCCGCGGCGGCGGCGGTCGACAGGTAGGGCGCGTCCTCCTCCGGCACCCTCTCCGGGTAGGTCGCCTCTGCCAGCAGCAGGTCGGCGTCCTTGGCCAGGTCGGCCAGCTCCTCGGCCGGCCCGGTGTCGCCGGTGTAGGCGATCACCCGGCCGCCGCCGGTCAGCCGCAGCCCGGCGTTGGGCACGTGGTGGGGCAGCGACCAGACGTCCAGCCGGAAGGGCCCGACCTCGAACGGCCGCCCCGGCGCCAGCTCCCGCGACTCCAGGCCGCCGGCCAGCATGTGCCGCCGGTCCAGCGCGAGGACGGCGTCCAGCGCACCGGGCGGCGCGTACACCGGCAGCGGGGGCGGCGGCGCGTCACCGAGCACGCGGGCGCGCAGCAGCGGGTTGAGGTCGGCGCAGTGATCGGGATGCCCGTGGCTGACCAGCACCGCGTCCACCTGCTCGGCCGGCGTGGACTCCAGCAGCCTGGGCAGCGTGGCATAGCCGGGGTCGATCAGCACCCGGAAACCGTCGTGGACGACCAGATAGCCGCTGCACGCCTGCCCGGCCGCGGGCCACGCGCCGCACCCGCCCAGCACCGTGAGCTTCACGGCCGCTCCCCATGGCCGAGCTCGGCCAGCGTCGTCGTCAGCAGCCCGCGCAGCAGCGGCCCCGACACCTTCTCGTGCTCGGCCTCGACCGGATGCCCCTCCGCCGCCCGGGTCTGATAGATCTCCCGCTCGCGGCCGCCGGTGTAGGGCTGGGCGGTCAACGCCACCACGACCGTCGCCCGGGTGCCGCCGTTCGGCAGCACGGCCACGGCGTGGGTGCGCAGGCAGGTCTCGTCCGGCTCGCCGAACCAGCCGCACTTGATCCCGGCCTCGGGCGCGCCCAGCGCCTGCCGGGTGCCGTAGGTCTGCTCACCCTCGACCTGGCGCATCCAGTCCAGGACGCTGCCCGCCACGGGATCGCCGGCCAGCGCCGCCTGCGCGAGCGCGGCGTAGGCGGTGGCGACCTCGTCGGCCGCCACCTCGATCGAGCCGAACCGCGAGGGGTCGGCGTTGTGCATGGGCCAGGAGACCCCCGTGCGCTGGTAGATGTCGTCGAGGATGACGAGCGGCCCGACGGCGAGCCAGAGACTGCGGGTGTCGGAGTTGGACGAGATGACCACCGCGGGCTCGGCGTGCCGCCGCCAGCGCTCGGCGTCGGGGATGCGGCTCGCCGTCACCCATGCGTACAGCGGCTTGAGCAGCGATGCGCAGCGCAGCCTGTGCAGGCCGGAGCGGGCGCTGACCGTGCGCGCCGGCGCGCCGTGCCCCCGGCTGATGCCGGCGGCCTGGGCGCTCGCCCCCCGCTGTAGATCACGTAGTAGCTCGTTGAACCCCACCGCTCAACCGTAGCCCTTAGGAGGACCGTTTCCAGCGGCCCTCGTACCAGTCGAGGCCGGGCGCCTCGCCGGGCAGCGGGGTGCGGCCGGGAGCGCGCAGGCCGTCCAGCGCGATGGCCAGCAGCCGCTCCTTGGCGTGCTCGTGCTCGTGCCGGTCGCCGGGCGGGCCGGGGGCGGGGCGGCTGAACTGCTCGATCAGCAGGGAGACGTCCAGCACCGTGGCGTCGCTCCTGAGGACTCCGGCCTCGCCGGCCCGGCCGATGAGACTGCCGGCCAGCTCGGTGGCCTTCCTGGAGGTGCGCCACATCTCCTCGGTGACCTCGATGGTGCCGGCGACGGGGGCGAGGGCGCCCGACCCGAAGCCGACGCAGGCGCGCACGTAGTGGACCAGGCCCTGCCACGGGTCCGGATCGGCGAGCCCCTCCTCGACGGCCGCGACGACCCGCTCCATCGCGATCAGGCACAGGCGCTGGAGCAGCTCCTCCTTGGTGCGGTAGCGGCGGTAGAGGCTGCCCATGCCCACGCCCGCCCGCTTGGCGATGGCCGACACCGGGGCGTCGAAACCCTGCGTGGTGAAGACCTCGTGGGCGGCCTCCAGCAGCCGCAGGTCGTTGCGCGCCGCCTCGGCCTGCCTGCCCCGCGTGCTCATGGCGTACAGGATAGCCCCCCTTGCGGAGCGGAGCGCTCCGTTATAGATTCGCTATCGGAGCGCTCCGCTCCGATAAATGGGGAGGTCGGTCATGCGCGCGGTGGTGTTGAGGCAGTACGGCGGTCCGGAGTCGCTGGTCGCCGAGGAGGTGGCCGATCCCGTCGCGGGACCGGGGCAGGTGCTGATCGAGGTGGCCGTGGCAGGCGTCACGTTCGTCGAGACGCAGGTGCGGGCCGACCGGGGGCCGCGCCGCGCGGAGCTGCCCGCGATCCTGGGCAACGGCGTGGCGGGCACCGTGCTGGCCGTGGGCGAGGGCGTGCCGCCGTCGCTGACCGGCACTCGGGTGGTGAGCACCCTCGGCGGCTACGGCGGCTACGCGGAGCTGGCGGTCGCGAGCGCCACGGACGTCCTCCCGGTGCCCGGCGGGCTGTCACCGGAGCATGCCGTGGCGCTGCTCGCCGACGGGCGCACGGCCGTCGGGCTCGTCAGCGCGGCCGCGCCGAAGCCTGACGAGTGGGTCCTGGTCGAAGCCGCGGGCGGCGGCGTGGGCAGCCTGCTCGTGCAGCTCGCCACCGGCGCGGGAGCCCGCGTGGTGGGAGCCGCGAGCAGCGAGGACAAGCGCCGGCTGGCCGAAGAATTGGGCGCCGAGCTGACCGTCGACTACACCGCCCCGGGCTGGACCGAGCGGGTGCGGTCCGCGACGGGCGGGCTCGACCTGGTCTTCGACGGCGTGGGCGGCGAGATCGGCGCGGCGGCCCAGGGGCTGCTGCGCGACGGGGGCAGGCTCAGCGTGTACGGCATGGCGGGCGGCCCCATGACGACCCCCGATTCCCGCGTGACGGCCGTTCCCTGGCCGCACGAGGACCTGCGCGAGCTGTCCAGGCAGGCGCTGGAGCAGGCGGCCGCGGGCCGGCTGCGGCCCACGATCGGTCTGGTGCTCCCGCTGGAGTCGGCCGCCGAGGCGCACGCCGCCATCGAGGCGCGCGCGGTGACCGGCAAGACCCTCCTGGTCCCCGCCCGCGCCTGACTACTGGAGGGCGGCGGCGAAGCGTGCGCCCAGCTCGGTCAGGCGGCCGACGGGCTCGGCGCTGTAGACCAGCCGTACGTAGCGGGCGGCCACCGCCTCGCCCCAGGCGGTCATCGGGGTGGCGGCGACCCGGCCCGCCCGCAGGAGCCGCGCGGACAGGTCCGGGGCGGTGAGGCCCAGCGCCTCGGCGTCCACCAGGCAGGACCAGCCGCCCGCCGCGCGCACCACGGGCAGGCCCGCCAGCTGCTGGATCACCGTGTCGTGGCGAAGCCCATACTCCGCCACCGCCTGCTCGACCCCGGCCCCGGCCGGGTCCGTCAGCGCGGCGGCGGCTCCGAGCTGGTGGAAGCCGCTGGCCACCGTGGTGTTGTAGATGACCGCCACCCTGATGCGTGCCATGATGTCCGCCGGCCCCGCCACCCAGCCGATGCGCCAGCCGATCATCCGGTACTCCTTGGACATCGAGCCGATCACGATGGTGCGCTCGGCCAGGCCGTCCACCCGGCAGGGATTCACCCGCGGATGACCGTCGAACACGATGCGCTCCATGGCCGCGTCGTAGACGAGGTAGGCCCCGGTCCGCTCGCAGGCCTCGGCGACCGCCGCCCAGTCCTGCTCGTCGAACACCACGCCCGACGGCATGGAGGGGCTCATCATCAGCAGCACCGCCGCGGCCGTCACCTCGGCCAGGGCCTGCCGGTCCAGCCGCCAGTAGCCGTCGACCACCCGCAGCGGCACCAGAGCCGGCCGGGCGCCCGCGAGGCGGACGCGCTGCAGCAGGCCGGCGTAGGTGGGATCGGTGAGCACGACGGGATCGCCGGGCTCGGTCGTGGCCAGGAGCACGGGCATGACAGCGGACGTGCCGCCGGAGGTGATGACGATCTGGCGCGACGGGTCGTAGCGGACGCCCGTGCGGGTGAGCAGGTCCGCGGACACGGCCTCGCACAGCTCGGGCAGACCGGTGAACGGCAGCCAGCTGTTGCCGGTGCCGGCCTCGAGCGAGCGCCTGGTGGCGGCCACGGCGGCGGGCGGGGGCGGCACGTCGGTGTCGAGGTTCTCCATCCGCAGGACGTCGGGGTCGGCGCCGGCCGCGGCGGCCACCTTGTCGATGTCGAACGGCTGCACCTGTGCGAAGCGGGAGTTCGGTCGCATGACACTTGCCTCCAGGGGTTCCGTATACGGAACGATCCCTCGCCGCACGGCGGGTGTCAATGAGGCGCCCGGATCCAGATGACCGTCGGGGCGATCGGTATCAGGGCGAGAGCGCCCAGGGTCGTCGCCAGCCTCCACTTCCCGGCCAGGCCGGGGGCGGTGGCGAGCGCCGCGAAGGCGCCCGCCACCCCGAAGGCGACGCCGGCCGTCGCCGCGTGCGCCCAGGTGGCGGGCCAGGACGGGAGCGCCTCGCCGGCGAGCCTGAGGATCAGCAGCATTCCCGCGGCCACCGCCGCCACCCGCCGCGCCGGACCCACGCCCACGCGGTCGAGCGCCCACGCGGCGCCGGCGAGGACGGCGACCGTGACCAGGACGAGCGTCGCGGTGCTCGGGGCGAGGCAGGCCCAGTCTCCGCAGGCCATCGCCCTCCAGAGCACGTGGACAGTGGCCCACCACAACAGGCCGAGTGCCGTGTACACGCCCGCGCAACGCCCCAACCGCCCAGCCATGGGGCCATGATGCCTCAGGCGAACCCCGCGGCGCGCACGTCGTCCTCCTCGGC
Organism: Nonomuraea sp. LPB2021202275-12-8; assembly: GCF_037044575.1. Classification (NCBI taxonomy): domain Bacteria; kingdom Bacillati; phylum Actinomycetota; class Actinomycetes; order Streptosporangiales; family Streptosporangiaceae; genus Nonomuraea; species Nonomuraea sp. LPB2021202275-12-8. The sequence goes on from NZ_JBAHWD010000015.1 coordinate 75,180, forward strand.
CTCGGCCGTGCGTCCGAGGGCGCGCAGGGCGACGGCGCGGTTGCTGTAGAGGTCGCGCTGCGGCGCCAGCGCGACCGCCCGCGTCAGGTCCGTGATCGCCCCCTCCAGATCGCCGCAGGCGTAGCGGAGCACCCCCCGGTTGCCCCAGGCGGAGGCCAGGCGGGGGGCGAGGTCGACGGCCAGGTCCAGCGCCTGCCTGGCCTCGGGAAAGCGACCGGCCGCCGTCTCCAGCTGGCCGAGCACGGTGAGGAGATGAGGGTTGCCGGGCGACAGGGCCAGCCCGGTCGTGGCGTCGGCTCTGGCGTCGTCGTCGCGTTCGAGTGTGGCGAGCAGACCCGCCCTGTTGATGTAGGCGTCCACGTAGGAGGGGTCGAGGTCGATGACCCGGTCCAGATCGGTCAGTGCGCCGTCCACGTCGTCCTGGCCGATCCGCAGCTCGGCGCGGTTGTAGTAGGCCTCCGGCAGCGGCGGGCCGACCCGCAGCGCGCTCTCGTAGTCGGCCAGCGCCTCCTTGTGCCGCCCGAGCTTGAACAGCAGGTTCCCGCGGTCCACGTAGTAGTCGGGGAACATGGGGTCGATCGCGATCGCCGCCGCCCAGTCCTCCAGGGACTCCTTCGCACGCCCCATGGCGGCCAGCAGCTGCGCGCGGTTGGCCAGCAGCACCATGCGGTGCAGCGGATGCCGCTCACCCAGCTTCCCGGCCAGCTCGACGGCCGACTCCACCAGAGCCAGGGCCTGGCCGAGGTGGCCCTGCCGCAGCTCGATCAGCGCGAGTCCGTTGCGGTCGAAGCCGAGCTTGAACGCCCGCTGCGCGGGCTCGGACAGCAGGGTGGAGATGGCGATGGCCCCGTTGATCCAGGCCCTGGCACGGCCGAGGTCGCGCTGCGCGGCGTCGGGGTGGCGGGCGTCGAGCATGGCCAGGCCGTACGCGCTGGCCGCGTGCACGGCGGGGTCCTGGCTGCACCTGCGCGCCTGCTCCCAGACGGCGCGGGCCTCCTCCTGGCGTCCCAGCCCGCCGAGCGCGGTGGCGGTGCGCTGGGCGAAGCGCCACCACGGCTCCCCGCCCGGCTCACTCAGCGCCAGCCCCCGCTCGCCGAGCTCGGCCACCGTGTCCAGGAACCCCTCTCGTACGCTCCGGTCCACGATCCTCCACAGCTCGCCCGCGTCACGCGAGTCGGGGGGCGGCTCCGGGCCGCCGGAGTAGACGGTGATCGCCAGCACGGACGCCGGGATCCTGCGCATCAGCACGTCGAGCAGCTCGGTGTCCGTCGGGTCGGCCTGGGCTCCGTTGCAGACGGCGAGCGTGTGGCCCGGCGGCACTGCGGCGCGGACGAACTCCGCGATCCCGTTGGCCAGCCGGAGCGTGCGGCGAGGCGCGGGCACCAGGATGCGCTCGTCGTCGGTCAGATCCGCCTCGACGGTCATCCGCCTGGCCGGCACGAGGTCACCGAGCTCGGGCGCCACGGCCCGGATCTCGATGTCGTAGGCCGCGACCAGATGTGCGGAACGTTCCAGAACCGCGGGCACGAGGTGTCCCACCAAGGCCGCCCCGACCGTGTAAGGACCTCGCGGCCGCCGGTGCCCGTCGATCATGGGCATCAACGGCCGCGCGTCCCCGGATCGGGCGGGCGGACCGCCCTGAGCCCTGATGTGGGACCTTCCCTCGATCACCCCTTGTGAATGACGCTGGAAGTCCCGCCGAGCCTCGCGGTGCCGGGTTTGCGGACAGCGATGCGTTTCATGGGCGCGCCTCTCCACTGGTGTTAATTATCCATTATTCGGACACTCCAGCGATTATCAAGATTAACGGTAAATAAGTGAGATGTTAATCAATAAGAAGCGCTTGATATTTCATGGTGATATGTGGCCTATTGAGACCGAAACCAGCAGGGCAATCTCGCCGCCGATCTTGTCTTCTCGGACTCGCCCATCAGGTCGCACAAGCAGCGGCCGAGCAGAGTCATCGACTGGCACCAGTCTGGAGGCGAAGTGTTCTTGGCGCGCACGATGTGGGACGCGCGCTCGATCAGCCGCTCGAGACTGGGTTCCCTGGACCCCTTGACCGAATGCGCGTTCCAGGGGCAGCCCTCGGTGGGCGCACAGGAGGTCTTGGGGATCACGGGCGCCACGGGGCCGCTCAGCTTCAGCGGGTCCTCGCGCTTGATCTTCAGCTCGCCGAGCACGTGGGAGGCCCGGCGTGACACGACCAGCAGCTGCCTGCGCCGCGGATCGGGCTCGTCGAGCGCCTCAGTCCTGGACGGCACGGCGAGCAGCATCGCCGCCGCCATCAGCCCGCCGCCGACCAGCATGCTCCATCCCACCTGCTCGCCGAACCAGATCACCGCGATCGCGGCCACCCAGAACGGCTGCGTGGACATGAGCACCGCACTGGGCACGGCCCGCACGTGCATCTGGGCGTACGCGCGGGCCAGGAAGCCCAGCGCGCACGACACGACGGACAGGTGGGCGAGCACCGCCCAGTCGGGCCCGCTGGCCGGCAGGGTGATCCCGTCATGCACGGCCAGCACGCCGGTCAGCAAGCCGATGGCGCCGAGCTGGATGACGGTCAGCGCGTAGGCGTTGAACCCCTCGCTCTTGCGCGACATCCGCGCGAGCAGCAGCGTGTGCCCCGAGTAGAGGGCCGCCGCGGAGAGCGTCACCCCGAGCGCGAGCATCGAGAAGGCGTTGTCCTCCACCCCGCGCAGCAGCGTGAACACGGTCATGCCGGCCAGCGCCAGCAGGACCCCGCCCCACACCCGGCCGGGCACCCGCACCTGGAACAGGACCAGCGCCATGATGGGCGTCATCACCACGCTGGTCCCGACCGCGAACCCGGAGACCGGCGCCGGCAGGCTGTCCAGCGCGACAGCCTGCGCGGCCTGCCCCACCCCGAACATGACCCCCAGGATGAGCCCGTTGATCCACATCCCCCGTGACAGCCCCCGCAGGCAGCCAGGCCGGATCAGAAGCAGCGTCAGGGCCGCGATGGTGTAGCGCTCGGCGAGCAGATCCTCCACTGGTAACCGGAGGATGAGATCTTTCATCAGCGGGAAGGCCGACCCCCATGCGGCGCTGACGAACAACAGAAGCACAACTCCCGTCAGGGGCCGGGGAGCGGGCACGACTGCCATGCCAGGAAGCATGCCACTACGATTCGCAACCGTTGGAGTACGGTGCGCAGGTGGTGATGTTCCTCTACCACCCGGAGTGAAGAGCCTCACTCGTAGACCCGGACATCCTTACCCTCATCCCTCCCGAGCCGCTGCCGCCCGCCTGTCGCGGCCCCGCTCGGCGCTTCCCGCCGGCCGTCACCCCTGCCGCCTGCGGACACACGCAGAGGAGCCCCGCGTACGCGGGGCTCCCGGGGGTGCTCAGTGGGCCGCTGGGGCCAGGCGCTTCTCGCCGTAGACGACCGTGAGGCCCCCCACCTGGCTGCGCGAGATCTCCCGCCATCCGTGACGCTCGTAGAGGGCCAGCGCCGCCCCCTGGTTGAGCGTGGTGTCGCCACGCACGCTGTGGAAGCCCAGCTCGACCGCCCGGGCCTCCAGGGCGGACAGCATGGCGGCGCCGAACCCGCGCCGCTGGTGGTGCGGGTGGACGCGCAGCCGGCACACCTCGGCCGTCTGCGTGTCGACGGGTTTCAGCCCGCCCATGGCCACGACCCGCGAGCTCACCTCGCCGACCAGGAAGTCGCCGCCGCAGGCCAGGTAGAGCTCCTGGATGCGGGGGAAGTCGTCGTCGTAGTAGACGCCGTCGCCGGGCACCAGACCCACCTCCGCGAGGCAGATCTGGTGCAGCGCGAGGATGGTGTCGAGGTCAGACCAGCGATAGCGGCGAATCCTCAGGTTCATGCACCGCCATTCCCTTCGCCCAGGGCCAGCTGCGGCGAGCGGAGTTGCTCCTGATAGGCGGGCAGCTTCGGATGCTTGGCGTCGCGCGCCATGACGGCCTGCTCGAGCGCGAGAGCCGGGCGCATGATGAAGTCGGTGCGGTATTCGGGGCCGAGCATGCGCAGCGCCTCTGTGGCGCTCTGGAGCGCGTCGTCGAGGTCGCCCTCGATCAGCCGGCACTGGGCGCGGTCCAGTCTGATGAGCGTCTGGTCGAAGATGTGGTCCTGGTATTTGTCCAGGGCCTGGTCGAGCACCACCTCGGCCTCCAGGGTCTGGCCGAGCTTGGTCAGCACGTCGCCCTGGTAGAAGTAGAGCTGCTTCTCGGTGTAGCCGAAGGCCACATCTTCCTGGTCGTTGGCCTTCATGTGGGAGAACGCGTTGCGGGCCCGGGCAAGCGCCCGTTTGGCCTGGTCGACGACCTCCTTCTTGCTCTCGGTGCCCGACAGCATGGCGAGCGCGCGAGCCTCGACGACCGGCGCCATGGCCTGAGCGGCGCACGGCGTCTGGCCGGCCAGGTCGCGGCTCTTCTTCGCCAGGTTGAGCGCCTCGCGGGCGTCACCGTAGTAGAGGGGCACGAGCGCCTCTCGGGCCGTGACCCAGGCCCGCAGGGCCCGGTCGCCGGTCTCGTCGGCGGCGGTGCGCCCGGTGCGGAAGAACGAGCGGGCGAGCCGGTGGTCACCCAGATTTATCATGATCATGCCGCTCAGCCCGGAGAGCTGAGCGGCCATCCGGCACAACCTTTCCTGCAGGTCGATGGGCTGACGCCGGGACATGGCGTTGCGCACCGCGCTCAACTCCAGCAGCACGTCGCACACCAGTCTGAGCGGGGCCGTGGTGGTGTATTGACGCCCGAAGCTGAGCGTCGCCTCCTCCCACTGGTCGAGCATGGCGGGAGAGACGGTGGCCGACACGAGCGTGTGGTCCATCCGCCTCCTGATGCCTTCGCAGGCGCCGAGCACGGGGCCGTCGAGCTTGGCCACGTTCGGATTGCTGGACAGAAGCGCTAAAAGGGTGCGCCGGAGGATGTTCTCATCCTCCTCGCTCTCCGAGTTCTGATCCGGGTGCGGCGACGGCGCCATCAGGTCGGGCGGGGTGGCCAGGGCCGCTCCGTGCAGGCCCGGCGCCTCCCCGCCGACCACTCCCGGCATCCGGTGGCCGTGCCCGCAGATGCACGGCCCGTCGTAGCCCAGGGCGGCGGGCTCCACGCGGTAGACGGTGCACAGGTAGTGCAGGTATTCGGGGCCGGGCCGCTTGAGCCCGCTCTCATAGGCCGACAGCAGCGTCTCGCCGATGCCCGGCTGGGGCTTGGCGTCACGCTCGAACAGGGCTCTGACCTGCTCGATGACATCGGCGAGCGCGATCCCGTGAGCGAGGCGGTGCCCCTTGATCCTGGTCGTGCCGAACTGAGGTGCGCACGCCTCGTGGATCTCGTCCGCGATCTGCGCAGAGGAGCGGCCGGTGGCGAGCCCCTTGGCTCTGATCCGCCGCGCCATCTCCGTTTCCCTGTGCTGCCTGCCGGACATCCCGGCCCCTCTCACACATGTGTCCTGACCGGCTTACAACCTAGTCACTCTGCGTAGCGTCCAGGTTGCAGTCCGCCTAACCATGACTATGGACCATTCATGACAGGTTGAAAACGCCTTCTTGAAGCTTACGGATAAGGATCGTCCTCCGGCGGACTGTTTCTTACATCCCATGAGTGACAAGGCGACTCCCTGTGAGCATGGGGGGCTCATTGCGCCCACCGCCGACTTGAGTCATCTTTGGCCCACCAGCAACGATTCCTAGGGAGGGACGAAAGGTGGGGGACGACAACTTCGGGCATCTGGAGCGTCTGGTGTCGGAGCTCGACGCCCGCGGGTTGCTCGCGCGAGTGGTCCGGACCCAGAGCGGCCGGCTGTTCGTCCGGGTGATCAACCCGAACGCGACGAGCCTGTCCGAGAACGTCACCTGTCGGCCGACCAAGGTCTCCGAGCTCCCGGACTGGTGGTACTGCTGGTCCTGGGGGGAGCGGATGCACACGGTCGACGACCCGGCTGGTGCGGCGACCAAGGTCGCTCGCGTACTTGCCGCGGTGGGAGAGTGACGACGCGGTGATCCTGGTGGAGCGCAGCCACCACGGCTCACCGCACCCACGGCGGCTTCACGGAGCCGGCGGGGTGGCCGGTGCGGAGGGTCTCCTGCTCGCAGGGGCCCTGGCCATCCCGCCGCCTCCGGCACTTACAGAGAGTCACCAGACGAGTCTCGTACGGCCGAGCCCGTACACCTTGCCCCGCTCCCCGGGTTCGCCCGCGGAGCCCTCGGGGACCCCCTCCCCGCAAACGGCACGGGACATGCTTCCGGGTGCGTGTCCCGTCCGAGCCGTCCGTCATCGGAGCGTCAGGCTCTGCCCTCCGCGGCCCAGGAGTCTGACGACCCCGTCTTCCCCGGCGTGATGTGACGGCGGCCGGTTCGGTCGGCGGTATCTTTTGGGGCGATACGCCCCAATGCCGCCGACCGAACCGCTTTTGCATGAGGAGACTTCGTCCGTGTTCCTGCTGGCCTCGCCGCCGTCGCCCGATAAGACACCGCCGCCCGCCGAACTGCCTAGTATTGACGCGGTGAGCAGTCAGATGGCGGAGATGTGCAAGCAGGACACCCTCCTCTGCTCGGCGCTGGCCAACATGTTCCAGGGCGCGGCCTGGGCTCCGCTCGTGGCCAGCGCGATCACGATCATCCTGATCCTGGTGATCGGCTTTTTGATCCGCAACATCGTGCACCGCCTGATCACCCGGGTCGTCTCCCGCGCCGCCACCGGCCCGCTGACCACCCGTTTCCGCAGGGGCGGGGCGCCCGACGGCATCGACGCCCTGCTGCACGAGCGCCGCAAGCAGCGGGCCGAGACGATGGGATCGGTGCTCAAGCACATCGCCACCATCGTCATCATCGGCACGACCCTGCTGACCGTGCTCGACCGCCTGACGATCCCGATCGCCCCCCTGCTCACCAGCGTCGGCATCCTCGGTGTCGCCGTCGGCTTCGGCTCACAGGAGCTGGTCAAGGACTTCATCGCCGGCATGTTCATGCTGATGGAGGACCAGTACGGCGTGGGCGACGTGATCGACACGGGCGCCGCGATCGGCACCGTCGAGGCGGTCACCCTGCGCGTCACCCGGCTGCGTGACGCCGACGGCCGCGTCTGGTACATCCGCAACGGCACCATAACCAGGGTCGGCAACGAGTCGCAGGGCTGGTCGCGCGCCTACATGGACGTGCCGGTCGCCTACTCCAGCGACATCACCGCCGTGCGACTGGTGCTGGAGCAGGTGGCCGAGGAGATCTGGGCCGACCCCGAGTTCAGCGAGAAGATGATCGTGGAGCAGCCCGAGGTGTACGGGGTGGAGCAGCTCTCCGACAGCACGCTGGTCTTCCGCCTGTCGGCCAGGACGCTGCCCTCCCAGCAGCCGCGGGTGGCGCGCGAGCTGCGGCTGCGGGTGAAGTCGGCGCTGGACACCGCGGGCATCGCCATGGTGCCCAGCGCATAGGCTTGGGTCGTGACTGAGACCTCCTTCTACGATGCCGTCGGGGGCGAGGAGACGTTCCACCGTCTCGTGCACCGTTTCTACGAAGGGGTGGCCGACGACCCGCTGCTGCGCCCGCTCTACCCCGAGGAGGACCTCACCGGGGCCGAGGAGCGGCTGCGCGGTTTCCTGATCCAGTATTGGGGCGGTCCCAATACCTACAGCCAGCAGCGCGGTCACCCCAGGTTGCGGATGCGGCACGTGCCGTTCGTGATCGGCGAGGCCGAGCGCGACGCCTGGCTCAAGCACATGCACGACGCCGTCGAGTCGCTGGAGCTGCCTGAAGAGCAGGCGACGAGGCTCTGGGACTATCTCGTCTACGCCGCGCAGAGCCTGGTGAACTCGCCGACATAACGGGCATGAGTCGCCACATGGATATCCCCTGGTGGCGTGATGCCGTCGTCTATGAGATCTACGTACGCAGCTTCGCCGACGCCTCGGGAGATGGCGTCGGCGATCTGGCGGGGGTCCGCGAGCGCCTGCCGTACCTGAAGAGGCTGGGTGTCGACGCCGTCTGGCTGACGCCCTTCTACACCTCCCCCATGGCCGACGGCGGTTACGACGTGGCGGACTACCGCGACGTCGATCCGCTGTTCGGGACGCTGGCCGACTTCGACGCGCTGGTGGCCGACGCGCACGCGCTCGGCCTGAGGGTGATCGTGGACATCGTGCCCAACCACAGCTCCTCCGCGCATCCGTGGTTCCAGGCCGCGCTGCGGGGCGAGGGCCGCGACCGCTACATCTTCCGCGACAGGCCGAACAACTGGCAGTCCACGTTCAGCGGCCCGGCGTGGACGAAGCTGCCCGACGGGTCGTGGTATCTGCACCTGTTCGCCCCCGGCCAGCCGGACTTCAACTGGCGCAACCCCGAGGTGAGCGAGGAGTTCCTGGACATCCTCCGGTTCTGGCTGGACAAGGGGGTCGACGGGTTCCGCATCGACGTGGCGATGGGGTTGTTCAAGGCCGAGGGACTGCCCGACGTCAAGGACCAGTCCTTCAAGGCGGCCTCGCCGGTGTGGGGCCAGCCGGAGGTGCACGACGTCTACCGCGACTGGCGCAGGCTCCTCGACGGCTATCCGGGTGAGCGGATGGCGGTCGGCGAGGTGTGGACCGACAGCCCGGAGGACCTGGCACGCTACGTGCGGAAGGACGAGCTGCACCAGAGCTTCAACTTCGCCTGGCTGCAGGCGCCCTGGTCGGCGACCGCGTTCAGGAAGGTGATCGACGACACGCTGACGACGGTCTCGTTCGCCACCTGGGTGCTGTCCAACCACGATGTCGTACGGCACCGCACCCGTTATGACACCGCCGATCCCGGAACCGGACTTTCGCGGGCAAAAGCGGCATTGCTCACCATGCTCGCATTGCCCGGGTCGGCATATCTCTACCAGGGGGAGGAACTTGGCCTACCTCAGATAGAAGACCTTCCCCCGGAGGCTCGACAGGATCCGGTGTTCATCCAGTCGAAGGGCGAGCTGCCCGGCCGTGACGGCTGCCGGGTCCCGTTGCCCTGGTCCCCCGCCGGCTCCTCCTACGGGTTCTCGCCCCCGGGGGTGCGGCCCTGGCTGCCGCAGCCGGAGTCGTTCGCGGAACTCAGCGCGGACAGGCAGGCCGGTGATCCCGGCTCCACGCTGGAGTTCTACCGGCGCGCCCTGGCCTGCCGCGGCGAGCTGACGCGGACCGTCCCGTACGACCTGAAGTGGCTGGACTCCCCCGAGGACACGCTGTTCTTCGCCCGCGGCTCGCTGATCTGCGCGCTCAATTGCGGCACCGGTCCCGTGCCGCTGCCGGCGCACGACAGGGTGCTGATGGCCAGCGGCCCGCTCGACGGCCGGAGCCTGCCGCCCGACCACGCGGTCTGGCTGCACCGCGAGGTCACGTAGCCCGCCGGCCGCGCTCGCCGCGGACGGGGATGACGGGCAGCGAGAGCAGCGCGCAGACCAGTCCCGCCGCGAACGCGGCCCAGTAGCCGGAGCCGGTGATCAGCAGCCCGGCCAGCGGCGCCACCGCCAGGGCCACCACGTTCTGGACGGTGTTGTGGGTGCCGAGCACCCGGCCCGCCGCGGCCGGGCCGGCGAGTTCGCCTGCCGCGAGGTAGGCCAGCCCGTTGCCGGCCACGGTGATCAGCGAGGCCAGCGCCAGCATGGCGGCGCCCAGCCAGGATCGGGTGAAGGTGCCCACCACCAGCAGGGCCAGCACGCCGAGCGCGGCCAGGGTGAGCAGCCGTAAGGGCGCCATCCGCAGGCCTGTCACGTCGGACCAGCGGCCCACGGCGACACGGATGGCCGCCCCGCCGAGGGCCGCGAAGCCGAAGAGCCGCCCGGCCTCGACGCCGTCCCAGCCGTAGACGCCGACCAGGCAGGCCACGCCGTACGTGCCGACGACGATCTGCGGCACCACGTGCAGCGCGCTGGTGGCGTGCACCCGCCACAGCGCCGGCTGCCTGTAGGGCGAGACGGTGGGAGCGTCGCGGGACCGGGTGGCGGTGTGCGGCGGTTCGGCCAGGAAGGCGGCGGCCAGCACGGCGGCGAGCAGACACGTCCCCGCGCACACGACCAGCACGCCGGAGATGCCGTGGGCGCGCGAGACGGGCGGCAGGACGAAGGCGGCCGCGGCCATGCCGAGCGTGTAGGAGACCTGGCGCACCCCCATGGCGACCCCGCGCTCCGGCGGCAGGAACCAGCGCAGCACGATGCGGCCGCCGCCGACCAGCGCGGCGCAGCCCGCGGCCCCGGCGAGGGCGAGCAGCACGATCACCGCCCAGATCTGGTCGACGAACGCCACCACGGCGAATAGCACGGCGGCCAGGCCGACGCCGAGGCCGAGCACGAGGCGCTCGCCGTGCCTGTCGGCCAGGGCGCCCCAGGCCACGAGTGCGAACAGGATGCCGATGCCGGGCGCGTTGCCGATGATCCCGGCGACCGGCAGGGACACGCCGAAGTGCCGCTGGAGGTCGGGGATGACGAGGGGCAGGCCGGACAGTCCCAGGGTGACACCGGCATGCGCGTTGACGCCGAGCGCCAGCATCACCCAGCGCCTCATGTCACGATTTTTCATGATCGAGGCAGTTCGCTGGGCTCAGTCGCAGACGAAGCGTCTGAGGTACGACAGCTCGCCCGCCGCCAGCCTGCGCGGAGCCGCCCGCTCCACGTCGTAGGCCACGAGCACCGACTTGGCCGTCACGTACAGCTCCTCGTCGTCGCGGATCTCGTACTGCAGCGTGAACCGCACCGGCCTGAGCTCCGTCACCCACGTCTCCACGCGGACGGGCTCGGCCCGGAACCCGAGCGGTCGCCTGTAGTCGATCTCGTGCCGGGCCACCACCAGCCCCTTGAACGGCGCGTCGCCGGCCTTGTAGGGATCGACGTGCAGCATTCCCAGGCGGGCGTCTTCGAGGTAGTCAAAGAAGCGGACGTTGTTCACATGCCCTTGTGAGTCGATGTCCGCGAATCTCACCATGCGAGGGAAGACGTGACGTTGTGCGAGGGAGTGTTGAACCACGGGGGCAACCGTACCGGTCCGTCATGCCTTGCTCCGCTCCGGCCTTCCTGGGCCTACCATTTCTAGATTTCGTTACTAGAATTTTGTTCGCATCGTCTGTCAAGGATCGAGGTACCAGATGAGCGGGATCGTCGAAGGCCGCGTGGTGATCGTCACGGGCGCGGCCAGGGGCATCGGGCGGGGCCACGCGCTCGAGTTCGCCAAGCAGGGCGCGAAGGTGGTGGTCAACGACCTCGGCGCGGCGGTCGACGGCACCGGTTCGTCGGAGGCCGCGGCTGAGGTCGTCGAGGAGATCGAGGCGCTGGGCGGGGAGGCGATCGTCAACGGCGAGGACGTCTCCGACTTCGACGGCGCGGCCAGGCTGGTCAAGGCGGCCGTCGACCGCTTCGGCGACCTGCACGTGCTGGTCAACAACGCCGGCATCCTGCGCGACCGGATGCTGGTCAACATGACGGCCGAGGAGTGGGACGCGGTCATCCGGGTGCACCTGCGCGGCACGTTCGCCCCGCTGCGGCACGCGGCGGCCTACTGGCGCGGCAGGGCCAAGGCGGGCGAGCCGGTGGACGCCCGCATCATCAACACCACCTCGTCCTCCGGCATCTACGGCAATCCGGGTCAGGGCAACTACGGCGCGGCCAAGGCCGGCATCGCGGGGCTGACCGTCATCGCGGCCAAGGAGCTGGAAAGATACGGCATCACCGTGAACGCGATCGCCCCCGCCGCGCTCACCCGCATGACCGAGGGCCTCATCCCCAGCGGCGCCGCCGCCGACCCCGACGACATCGCGCCGCTGGTGGTCTGGCTGGCCAGCGCGGAGGCGCGGGCGATCACCGGACGGGTGTTCAACGTCCGGGCCGGGGTGATCAGCGTGGCCGAGGGCTGGCACGCGGGCCCGGGCGTGGACAAGGGCGGCCGGTGGGACCCCACGGAGCTCGGCTCTGTCATCCCCGCCCTGGTCGACAAGGCCGCGCCCAACGCGCTGACCAACGGCAAGATCCCCGGACGGGAGGGCTGACATGCCGCTCGACCACACGATCATCGGTGTCGAGAGCCCGCCCCACGAGCGGACCTGGAGCGCCAAGGACACCATGCTCTACGCGCTCGGCGTCGGCGCGAGCCTGGACGAGCTGGAGTTCGCCACGGAGAAGGGCCAGCGGGTGCTGCCCACCTTCGCGGTGCTGGCGGCCCAGGCGCCGGGGCGGCGGATCGGCGACTTCGACCCGGCCATGCTGGTCCACGCCGAGCAGGCCTTCGAGCTGCACCGCGAGCTGCCGCCCGCGGGCGGCGTGCGGACCACGTCGAAGGTGACCGGGATCTACGACAAGGGCTCCGGCGCGCTGGTCACCACAGAGGCCCGGGCCGTCGACCCCGGGTCGGGCGAGCCCGTCATCACCAGCCGCAGCGCCGTCTTCATCAGGGGCGAGGGCGGCTTCGGCGGCGACCGGGGACCGCGTGAGGAATGGGCGGCGCCCGACCGGGCGCCCGACCACAAGGTGACCTACCCGACCAGGCCGGAGCAGGCTCTCGTCTACCGGCTCTCCGGCGACTACAACCCGCTGCACTCCGACCCGGAGTTCGCCGCGCGCGCCGGGTTCGCCCGCCCGATCCTGCACGGCCTGTGCACCTACGGGGTCACCGGGCGGGCGTTGCTGCACGCGGTGGCGGGCTCGGATCCGGCCCGCTTCCGGTCGATGTCGGGCAGGTTCAGCAGCCCGGTCCTCCCCGGCGAGCCGCTGACGGTCTCGATCTGGGTGGACGGCTCGGCCGTGCTCTTCAGGACCGCCAAGGACGACGGGACCGTGGTCATCGACCGGGGCAGGGCGCAGATCAGTCCCGCACGGTGAGCGGGTCGAGGCGGCGGATCAGCGTCATCGCCGCCTCGGCGACCTCCCGCGCCTCTTCCTCGGTGTCGCTGGTGGCGACCTCGCGGGCGGCCTCACCGATGATGCTGGTCAGCACCGCGACGGTGAACCGGTCGAGCGGGTCGCCGCCCGCGCCGAGCAGCACGGCGTTCTGGCGCACCCACTCCCTGCCCCGGGTGCGGCGGATCAGCTCGAAGCCGGGCGGCCCGTCTCCGTCGATGAACAGCCTGACCAGGTCGCGCCGCTCCCACGCGCCGTCGAGGTAGGCGCGGGCTCCGGCGATGAGCAGCTCGACCGGGTCGCCGACCCCCGACTGCTTGGCCCGGGCCACGCTGGAGGCCGACGCCTCCTCATGGGCGGCCTGGTGGTCCTCGTACAGCGCGAGGAACAGCTCGGTCTTGCCGCCGAAATGGTGGTAGAGGCTGCCGACGCTGGACCCGGCGCGGGCCACCACGTCGGCGACGTTGGCCTCGGCGAAACCGTGCTCGCCGAACACCTCCCGCGCCGCCTGGAGCATGCTCTGACGGGTCTGCGCCGTCCGGCTCCACTCCCACGAGGACTTGCGTGCCATGGGAACATCGTAGCCCGAACAAATTCTAGAATCATATTCTTGACAGCGAGACCGCTGGCACTGGAACCTCATCCTAGAGGCTTGTTCTAGAAACTGGAGGCGGCTGTGGACTTCTCGCTCAGCACCGAGGAACGGCAGATCAGGGACACCGTCCGCGCCTTCGTCGAGAAGGAGGTCATGCCGCTGGAGCCCGAGGTGCTGCGCAACGAGCGCGACGGCCGCCCGGGGCTCGACCCCGAGATCGCGCGCGACCTGCGGGCGAAGGCCAGGAGGATGGGCTTCTGGGGCATCAACACCCCCGAGGAGTACGGCGGGGCCGCACTGGGCCCGATCATGTCGGCGATCATCGCCATGGAGCTGGGCAGGACATTCGTCCCGTTCGCCTTCGGCGGCAGCGCCGACAACATCCTTTACGCCGGCACCGAGGAGCAGAAGCGCCGCTATCTGATCCCGACCATCGAGGGCGAGCGCCGCTCCTGCTTCGCGATCACCGAGCCGGGCGCGGGCTCCGACGCGCGCAACATCCGCACCCGCGCCGTACGCGACGGCTCCGAGTGGCTCATCAGCGGCGAGAAGACGTTCATCACCGGCGGCAGCGAGGCCGACTTCGTCATGGTCTTCGCCGTCACCGAGCCGTACGGCGTGACCTGCTTCCTGGTGGACCGCGACATGGGCTGGAAGTCCGAGCCGATCCCCACCATGGGCCAGTGGGGGCCGGCGTCGCTGGTCTTCCAGGACGTCCGGGTGCCCGAGGAGAACATCCTCGGTGAGCTCGGCAAGGGCTTCGAGCTGGCCATGCAGTGGATCGGCCAGGGCCGCTACATGATCCCCGCCAGGGCCATCGGAGCGGCCGAGCGCATGCTGGGCATGGCCGTCGACTACGCCAAGATCCGCAAGTCGATGGGACAGGCGATCTCGGAGTATCAGGCGATCCAGTGGATGATCGCCGACTCCCAGGTGGAGATCGAGGCCGCCAAGTGGCTGACGTTGTACGCGGCCTGGCAGGTGCAGCAGGGCATGGACGCGCGGCACGCCTCCTCCATCGCCAAGCTGAACGGCGCCGTCATGGCCAACCAGGTCGTGGACCGGGTGCTGCAGATCCACGGCGGCATGGGCTACACCAAGGAGCTGCCGATCGAGCGGTGGTATCGGGAGCTGCGGCTGCTGCGCATCTTCGAGGGCACCGACGAGATCCAGCGGCGCACGATCGCCCGAAACCTGATCAAGGGGCACGCGCGTCTCGGCACCATCGGCGAGTGATCCCGTTCCCGGGACGCCTGAGGTTCGCGAACGGGGCGGCCGGCGCCGGCCGCCCCGTCATCTGATCACGGCAACCGGTTGGACAGCACCAGAGTGGCGGCCGAGGAGAACATGCCGCCGTTGCCCAGCACCACGCTGACCTCCACGTCCGGCACCTGGGCCGCCGCCTCGCCGCGCAGTTGCCGGACGGCCTCCTGGATGGCGAACATCCCGTACATCCCGGTATGCGTGTACGACAGGCCGCCGCCGTTCGTGTTCAGCGGGAGGCTGCCGCCGGGCGAGGTGTGCCCCTCGGCGATGAACGCGCCCGCCTCGCCGCGCTTGACGAACCCGAGATCCTCCAGCCCGTAGATCGGCACGTGCGCGAACGCGTCGTACACCATCACATGGTCCACGTCCTCGTGCGAGATCCCCGCCTCGGCGAACGCGGCCTCCCCCGACAGCCGGAACCCCTTGGACGTGGTGAAGTCCTCCATCTGGGAGATCATCGGCGAGTCCATGGCCTCGCCCGAGCCGAGCAGGTGCACCGGATCGCGTCGCGACCTCTCCTGCGAGGTGACGATCAGCGCGCCGCCCCCGTCCGTCACCAGGCAGCACTCCAGCAGGTGGAAGGGGTAGGCGACGAGCCGTGAGGCCAGCACGTCGTCCACGGTGATCAGGTCCCGGTACATCGCCCGCGGGTTCAGGTGCGCCCACCGCCGCTGCGCCACCGCCACCTCGGCCAGTTGCTCGTGGGTGAGCCCGGTCTCCTTCATGTACCGCAGCGCCGTCAGGGTGAACATCGTGGTCGGCCCCATGACCCCGTACGGCAGCTCGAACTGCCCGATCATCGAGTCGGCCGACAGCCCGAACCGTCCGGCCCCCACCCGGGAGCGGCCCGACTCCCCATGGGTGATCAGCACCGTGCGGCACAGCCCCGCCCGGATGGCCGCGGCCGCGTGCCGTACGTGGAACAGGAACGACGATCCGCCGACCCCCGTCCCGTCGAGCCAGGAAGGCGTGATGCCCAGCGCGTGGGCGACCTGGATGGGGCCGGGCGTGCCCACGGTGGCGATGCCGTCGATGTCGTCCTTGCCCATCCCGGCGTCCGCGAGCGCGTTGCGCGCCGCCTCCAGGTGAAGCCCCAGGGTCGAGTGCCCTGGCAGCCGCCCCACCTCGTCGGTCTCGGCGGCGCCGGCGATCACGATGTTCATCGGGCACCGCCGCCTGCCGCGACCGGCTCGAACATCGGGACGTGCATCTCGCCGCGCGGCTCGAAGACGACGCGGAGGTCGAGGTCGAGCGGGAGGTTCTCGGGCACGATCTCGACGCCCACGATGTTCGTCATCATCCGCACCCCTTCCTCCAACTCCACGACGGCGATCGCGTACGGCCCCTCTCCCTCGAATCCCGGAGCGGGACGGTGGTTGATCACGTACGAGTAGAGGGTGGCCCTCCCGCTGGCCCGCACCCACTCGACGGTGCCCGAGCCGCAGTGCGGGCAGCTCGGCCGGGGGTAGAAGTAGTGCCGCTCGCAGTCCAGGCAGCGCTGGATCCTGAGCTCCCCCGCCGCCGTGCCGTCCCAGAAGGGCTGCGTCTCCGGAGTGGGTTTCGGTATCGCCTTCATCGGCTCTCCCAACCGCTTGCTTTTAGAACTCCACTCTAGATTTTAGTTCTGGCGAACCTCAAGGGCTGGGTACCCCGTTCCCGCGCCTGCCCCGTCCTTCGAGCACCTCCTCCAGCGTCGGACGCGGCTCGTCACCCCGCGGCCCGGGCTGGGCGAGCTGGATCAGCACGCCATGCGCCTCCTTGGGGTGCAGGAACACCTCCCGCCACCGCTCGTCGGCCACGTTGAGCCCGTGCAGCCGATAGCCGCGCCCCGACAGCCTGGCCACGGCCGCGTCGAGATCACTCACGTGGAAGTTCAGATGATGGACGCCACCCCTGCCGCGGGTCAGCTCGAAGAAGCTGTCGAAGAAGGTGGAGCCAGCCAGCGGCTCCATCAGCTCGACCTTGTTGCCGTTGGCATAGCTGAGCTGCAGGGTGCGGTAACCGGCGGCCCGGTTGTCGCCACCGCCCCCGAGATGCGTGCCGCCGAGCAGGTCACGATAGATGGGCAGCAGGTCCCTGATGCGGGGCGCGGCCACGGCCGTGTGATCGAAGGCGACCTCGATGCCGTCCAGATCCAGATCCACGGGACTCCCTTCGACTTAATCCTAGAATGAAATTCTAGACACCCCAGGCCGCGCCCGCACCCCTCAGCTCCGCGAACGTCCACCGAAGCCGAGTGCGCGACCTACGATCCGTCGCCGGTCCCACCCGAGCAAACTCATCCACGGCACGCCAAGGGCCCGCCACCCCACCTGAGGACCTCCAGGCAAACCCCCCTCTGACCGGCACAGCACCAGCCACCGAAACGTACGCCTGGCGTGCGGGCAGCGCACACGGAAGGGCCCGTAACGTCCTGCCCAGCCTTCAAGCCGCGCACCGAGGCGTACACCGCTTGCCCCTCCGAACAGCGCACGCACAGGCAGGCACCAACGCCCCCTGCTCAACCCACGCCGAAACGCGAAACCGCCCGGCAGACCGTGAAGGTCTGCCGGGCGGGATCGTGAGAGGTTGCCGGCTCAGTCGCGGCGGAGCTGCCGGTAGGTGACGCGGTGGGGACGGGCGGCGTCGGCGCCCAGGCGCTCGATCTTGTTCTTCTCGTAGTCGGCGAAGTTGCCCTCGAACCAGAACCAGTTGGAGCCCTCTTCCCACGCCAGGATGTGGGTGGCGATGCGGTCGAGGAACCACCGGTCGTGGGAGGTGATGACCGCGCAGCCGGGGAAGTCGAGCAGGGCGTTCTCCAGCGACGACAGCGTCTCGGTGTCGAGGTCGTTGGTGGGCTCGTCCAGCAGCAGGACGTTGCCGCCCTGCTTGAGGGTGAGCGCCAGGTTGAGCCGGTTGCGCTCGCCGCCCGACAGGACGCCGGCCTTCTTCTGCTGGTCGGGCCCCTTGAAGCCGAACGCGGCGATGTAGGCGCGGGACGGCATCTCCACGTGGCCGACCTTGATGTGGTCGAGCCCGTCGGAGACGACCTCCCAGACGTTCTTGTTCGGCTCGATGCCGCCACGGCTCTGGTCGGCGTAGGAGATCTTGACCGTGTCGCCCACGACGAGCGACCCGCTGTCGGGTGTCTCGCCGCCTGTGATCATGCGGAACAGCGTGGTCTTGCCGACGCCGTTGGGGCCGATGACGCCGACGATGCCGTTGCGCGGCAGGTCGAGCGTCAGGTTCTCCATGAGCAGCCGGTCGCCGAAGCCCTTGGTCAGGCCGTCGGCGGTGATCACGGTGGTGCCCAGGCGCGGGCCCGGCGGGATCTGGATCTCTTCGAAGTCCAGCTTGCGGAACTTGTCGGCTTCGGCCGCCATCTCTTCGTAGCGCTGGAGGCGGGCCTTGCTCTTGGTCTGGCGGGCCTTCGGGTTGGACCGCACCCACTCCAGCTCGTCCTCGAGCCGCTTCTTGCGCTTGACGTCCTTCTGACCCTCGACCCTGAGCCGGGCGGCCTTGGCCTCCAGGTAGGTGGAGTAGTTGCCCTCGTAGGCGAAGGCGCGGCCGCGGTCGAGCTCGAGGATCCAGGTCGCGACGTTGTCGAGGAAGTAGCGGTCGTGGGTGACGGCCAGGACGGTGCCCGCGTACTTCTCCAGGTGCTGCTCCAGCCACTGCACGCTCTCGGCGTCGAGGTGGTTGGTGGGCTCGTCGAGCAGCAGCAGGTCGGGGGCCTCCAGCAGCAGCTTGCACAGCGCGACGCGACGGCGCTCGCCACCGGACAGCGTGGTCACGTCGGCGTCGGGCGGCGGGCAGCGCAGCGCGTCCATCGCCTGCTCGAGCTGGCTGTCGAGGTCCCACGCGTTGCGGTGCTCGAGCTGCTCCTGCAGCTTGCCCATCTCTTCCAGCAACTCGTCGCTGTAGTCGGTGGCCATCTGCTCGGCGATGTCGTTGTAGCGCTGGAGCATCGCCATCGTCTCGGCGACGCCTTCCTGCACGTTGCCGAGGACGGTCTTCTCCTCGTTGAGCGGCGGCTCCTGCTGGAGCATGCCCACGGTGAACCCCGGCATCAGCTTGGCGTCGCCATTGGACGGATGCTCCAGGCCGGCCATCATCCGGAGCAGCGTCGACTTTCCGGTGCCGTTCGGGCCCAGGACGCCGATCTTGGCTCCTGGCAGGAACGACAGCGTGACGTCGTCAAGGACAACCTTGTCGCCATGCGCCTTGCGCACGCGCTGCAGCGTGTAGATGTACTCCGGCATGTCATCTAGCTTAGGGGCTCTCGACCCGGGCTTCCGCCGCTCGGCGAGACCCCCGGGTGAGCGGCCGGCGCCCGAGCCTCAAGCGCCCGAGCCTCAGGCGCCTGAGGCTCGGGCGCCTGGGCCTCAGGCCGGGGTCTCTCCCGAAAGGCGGGGCGGTGACGGGACCACCGGGATGCAGACGCGGTTTCTGCCGAGCTCCTTGGCCCGATAGAGGGCCAGGTCGGCCGCGGCCAGGAGCTCGATCAGGTCCTCACCGTGCACATTGATGAGCGCGACACCGGCCGAGACGGTGACGTTGATCAGCACCTCGTCGGCGGGGACGGCCATGCGGCCGATGCGGGTGCGCAGGCGCTCGGCGATCCGGCGGGCCTCGTGGAGGTCCGCCTTGGGCAGCAGGACGACGAACTCCTCGCCGCCGAAGCGGCCCACCACGTCGTAGTCGCGGAGCTGGCTGCGGAGCGTCCCGGCCACGCCGATGAGGACCTGGTCGCCGACGAGGTGGCCATGAGCGTCGTTGACGCGCTTGAAATGGTCGATGTCGATGATGAGCAGGGCGAGCGTCTCGCCGGTGCGCCTGGCGCGGACGATCTCGGTGTCGGCCTCCCGCTGCCAGGCGGCGGCGTTGAGCAGGCCGGTCTTGGGGTCGGTGCGGGCCGCCGCCTGGAGCTGGGCGTGCAGCAGGCTGCGCTGCAGCAGGACGACCGGAGGCAGGGCGAGCACGAGGAGGGCAGGGTTGAGATGGCAGCCGATCGCCACCGTGACGCCGAGGCACAGCTCCACGACGTCCAGCAGGATGCTCTCCCTGTCCCACAGCACCTCTCGCCAGCGAGAGTCGGGATTGGCGGTGTGCGCCGCGATGGCGATGAGCGCCGTGTTGATGAGCGCGAAGATCAGGGCGGCGGCGACCGCGTACATGAGCGGGACCGTGCTGTCGCGTGACAGCATCCAGGGGGCGGGCACCAGCCAGTGGAAGGTCACGGAGGCCGCGCAGCCGGCCAGGCCGATGGCCGCCGCGCTCAGCACCCTGCGGTGCAGGACCGTCGCGCGGACGCGCAGCTGCAGCAGCATCTGCAGCACGATCGGCGCGAACAGGGCGTAGATGGGCGGCAGCAGCAACGCCACCGGCAGCCACCAGGCCGACAGCAGGTCACGCGAGACGCCTGCGGGCATGCCGAGCCGCCTGGTGGCCTCGATGCAGACCGCGCCGCAGCTCATCAGGGCGGCGAACGTCAGCACGTCCGACAAGCGCACCTCGGTGGAGACCCCGAACAGCACGATCGCCGCGAGGTCGAGCAGGACGATGCCGCTGATGTACGCCACGAGCGAGCGCCGCTGGCCCAGGAACGGCCAGCGGCCGGCGAGTGTTGACACACCGTTGCGAGGTTTGGCCGAGGCGTGGCTGGTCGTCGCCATCCCGTCTCCTCCCTGACTAACGTTGTGTAACACAATAGTTGCGGAGTGTGCGTTGTGCGATGGGAAACGATACGTTGGGCGGACGACCACATGCGTCATGTGGTTGGACAAAGGGGACACCGCTCACTCCGCGAGCGGACCGTTCGGAAAGGAGCACACATGGTGCGGGGCGTAACCTGGACCTGACAGATGCCCTGACCGTCGAGACGGGCAACCCCATCGGCCGCTCCCCTGAGCGCCTCGAGCGCCACGTCACCGGCCGGTGCCCCCTCCGCCCTCCTCCCCTTCTGCCGACGACGCCTGCGCCCTGAGGCGTGCGTCGCCGGCACCCTGCCTGCCCGCGAGGCCGATCCCCTACGCCGCGGCGCGCTCCTCCGCGGGCCACTCGGCGTCTTCGCTCGCCTTCTCGTTGTCGTCGGCGCCGAGGATGCGGACCGTCGCGCTCTCGGAGACCGGCCCGTCGATCGCCCCGGGCTCTCCGGCCGGCAGGTCCGGCACCGGATCGAGCGCGCCTCTGCGGCCGCCCGCCCGGGCCGTGCCCATGGCCCAGTCCTGGGTCTCCTCGTCCAGGCGCTCGCGCATCTCCCTGCTCACCGCGGCCGCCGCGCCGCCGCGCTCCGGCTTGGCGAAGGTGCCCGTGCCCCAGCGCAGGTCGTGGCCGACGGCGCTGGCCTCCACCTCCGGCATGAACCGGCGGTCGCCTTCCGGGCCGAACTCGCGGATGCGCAGCTTGCCCGAGACCACGACGGGCTGCCCGACCCGGACCGAGTGCGCGACGTTGTCGGCCAGGGCGCGCCAGCAGCGGACCGCGAAGCAGACCCGCTCCCCGTCGACCCACTGCCCCGTCTTCTTGTCGAAGTAGCGGTGCGAGGTGAGCACCCTGAGCGAGGTCACCTTGGCTCCGTCGTCGAAGGTGTGCTGCCGGGGCTCCGCTGCGACGTTGCCGGTGAGTGTGATGTAGATGTCGTTCATCCCGTTGCCTCCCATGCGGCGGGCCGGGCGCCCGCGACCTGGGGATACGGTGCCTCGCCGGCCTGCCCTCGCGGGCCGCCGAACGGGGTTCTGTGGATGGTGTCGCCCGCGGGGCGGACTCCTGTGGACAACACCCGACCGAACGGCCCGCACGACAGCCGTGCGTGCTCAGGCCGGCATGCGGGGCTCAGCCCGACAGCCCTCGCATGGCGGTGTAGAAGGCGTGATGACGGCCGAGCTCCCGCTCCACCGGCTCCACCACCATCTTCTCGGCGATCCCGGCCACCCGCCGCCGCATCTCCCGCTCCAGCCGCTCGCGCTCCCGGGACGCCCCGAGCTCCACGAAGTTGCGTGACGCGATGCCCGACAGAGCGCCGAGCCCCAGCACGGAGACCGTCATCAGCCCCACCCAGGGCAGCGCCGCGGTGTCACCCAGCAACTGCAGCGACACGGGCAAGCTGCCGGGCAGCAGCAGCCCGGCCAGCAGCCAGGCCACGCCGACGGCCAGCGCCGCCACCAGGATGTACTGCCACACCTTGAGCACCCGCCACCATCCGGGCACCCGGTCGAGCCGCGGGGCCACCTCGGTGAGGTTCTCGGTGAGCGTCTGCGGCAGTTTCGACAGCTGGGAGCGGGCCGCCTGATGCACCGCCGTGCGCCAGACGGGATGCATCCCGACGGACAGCCCGTCGGCGAGCGCCTGGACGGCGTTGGTGACCTCGGCCGACTGCGCGCTCACCGAGCCGGTCGCGATGCCGCGGATCTCGTCGCCGACGTCTTCGAGGCGCAGGCTCTTGATCGGATCGGGGCGGAACCTGTTGACCCATCGCGGGTACGGCCAGCCGACCCAGCGGTTGGACCGTTCGGCGTACACGTTCTCCATGGCCTCGCCGACGGCGGGGACGCCGACGGCGTCGCAGAGCGCGTCGGTGAGCCCCATCCTGCGGGCCTCGTCGACCGTGGCGGGCGCGTTCAGCGCCTCGCCGACCGGCATGGACTTCCGCAGGCGCTGCTCCAGCCGGTGGAGGTCGGCCTCCAGCTTGTGGATGGCGGCGCGGCGGCGGGAGACGGCGCCGGCGATGACGCTCTTGAGGCTTTCGACGCCCCGGCCGCTGACCGCCGAGGTGGGCACCACGCTGGGGTGCTCGACGCCTTCGCGGCGGAGCAGGTCGTTGAGGTCGATGACCAGCTCGGCGAGCTCTTCGGCGGAGAGCCGGTCGGCCTGGTTGAGTGCGAACACGGTGACCGCGTCGTGCCCGGCGAGCTCGGTGACGTAGCGCCGGTGGGTGGAGGCGTCGGCGTACTTCTGCGGGTCGAGCACCCACACCACCAGGTCCGCCAGGCCGATGAGCCGGTCGGCCTCAGTGTCGGTGAGCGCCCTGATCGAGTCGTGGTCGGGCAGGTCGAGCAGGATCAGCCCGTGGAGCTGGCTCTCGCCCTTGTCGAGCGCGCTGGCCCGGGCGAAACGGTGACGCCACTGGATCTGCAGCCAGTCGAGCAGCGGCGCCGCGCCTTCGAGCCCCCACACGCAGGCGTGCGTGCGGGCGGTGGTGGGCCTGCGCACGCCGGTGGGCGACAGCTCCAGCCCGGAGATGGCGTTGAAGAGCGACGACTTGCCGCTGCCGGTGCCGCCGGCCAGCGCGACCACCGTGTGCTCGGACGACAGCTTGAGCCGGTCTCCGGCGAGCAGCAGCAGCCCTTCGGCATCGGAGAGCAGTTTCTGGTCGAGCCGCCCGGGGCCGAGCTCGACGACCTTGGTGAGAGCGGTCAGCCGCGGGGCGAGCCCCGGCCTGGCGGTGACTACGGTCATCGTGCGACCTCGAGGTTGTACGTCGCCTGGTAGAGGCGGGTCGCGGCGGACTCGTCGGGGATCCCGGCGGAGTCGAGCGCTTGCACGTAACGCATGGATTCCTCGTCGAACAGCATCCCGATCCTCGCCCTCAGATCGCTGAGCGCCTTGGCGCCGATGCCTCTCAGCGACTCGGCGCCGAGGAGCGCCTTGACCAGCCGGTGCGGCACTCCTTCGGCCCTGCCTCCGCTGAACATCGCCACCATGAAGATCAATGACAGCGAGTCGGGGTCGAACGACACCAGCTTGGACACCGACCGCTTGGCCACGCCTTCGGTGCGCACCAGCTCGGTTACGTGCTCCTGCCAGGCGGCGATGGCGCGGCTGGCGTGCCGCATGAGCTCGTCGGACGGCCGGTCCAGCCCCTCGCCCAGGGTGGCGCCCGCTTCGGCGCGGTGCCGCCAGCGGGCGATGACCTCCTCGCAGGCGCGGTTGGCGGCGGCGACGATCACCGACTCCAGACCGGCACGCAACGCCGCCCGGAACGCGATGATCCGCTCGGAGTCCTGCTTGCCCGCCCCGCCGCGCTTGCGGAGCTGGAGCGAGCGCATGAGGTCGCCGGAGCCGGAGAAGTCCTGCCAGCGGGCCAGCACCTCACCGTGGACCAGCGCCCCGCTCCTGAACGCCTTGTCGATCTCGGTCAGCGCGCCGAGGAAGGCGGCGTCCACGTCGCTGCGGAGCTCGCCTCTGACGGCGACCTGCGTCTCCAGGTGGCGGGCCAGCGCCGGGACGCGGGTGCGGAAGCTGTCGAGCACACCGTTGAGCGTCTCCTTGACCGCGAGGGCGCGGCGCGCCTCGTCCACGGAGAGCTCGGCGAGCCAGAGCCGGAGGTCGGTCACCTCGCTGTCGGGCAGCCTGCCGTCGGCGACCTTCGACTCGCTGATGACGAACCGGTCGATCTCCCCCATGCCGTATTCGGTGAGCATCCGGACGAAGTGCTTCAGCACCACGTCGCGCGCCTTGGTCTGCACCCGCGACAGCACGATGGCGAGCCTGGCGCCGCGCTCCTTGGCCAGTCGCAGCAGGTTCCAGGCGGGGGCGTCGGCGTAGCGGGCCGCGGTGGTGACGAAGATCCACAGGTCGGCGGCGTCGAGCATGCGATGCGCGATCTCGTGGTGCTCCTCGACGACCGAGTCGATGTCGGGGGTGTCGAGCAGGGCGACGCCCTGCGGCAGCTTCTCCGTGGGGACCACCACGAGGCTGCGCATGCCCGCCGCCGAGGAGGGCTTGTCGATCCGCCGCAGCCCGCCGAGCAGCTCCCCCTCGACGAACCACTTCTCGTCGTCGGGGTGGCAGATGAGGACGGGCACGCCGGTGGTGGGCCGCCGGACGCCGGTGCGTGAGACGTTGCGCTCGGCGAGCGAGTTGACCAGCGTGGACTTGCCCGCGCCGGTCGAGCCGGCGATCACGATGAGCGCCGGCGCGGTCTTCAGCCGCACTCTCGGCAGCACGTAGTCCTCGAGCTGGGCCAGCAGATCGGCGCACTCCTGCTTGGCTTCGGCGGCGCCGGGCAGGTCAAGGCCGAAGCGCAGCCCCGCCACGCTCTCGCGAAGCGCGCCGAGGGCCGACATGAGCGCCTCCGCGGCCTCCGGAGGCAGCTCCTCCTCCAGCACCCCGCCGGCCGCGGCCTCGGGCTCGGCATCCCCCGCCTCAGGCTCCTCAGGTGCCGGCTCCGCCTCAGGCTCCTCGGACGCGGCCTCCGGCACGGCCGACTCAGCCGCCGCCTCAGGGGCCTCGGACTCTTCGGGCGCGGCCTCCGGCTCGGCCGACTCAGGGGCCTCGGACTCTTCGGGGGCGGACTCCGCCTGAGGCTCCTCGGGCGGCGGCTCTGACTCGGGCTCGTCCGTCGCGGCCTCGGGCTCCGGAGGCTGGTCGCCGGTCTCGTCCACCTGCGCGGTGTCCTCGTCCGGGGGCAGGTCGGTCAGGGCGCGGAAGCTCAGGGTCTGCTCCCCCGGCGACTCCCCACGCTCGTCATCCATGGCCGTGTTCACGGCAAGCGCTCCGCTCGAACCATCTCGACCTCCTGGCCGACCCTTACGACGTCGCCGACGACGACGATCGCCGGTGGCCGTATCCCAGCCGCGGACACGCGGTCGGCCACGGTGGCAAGCGAGGCGACTACCGCCCGCTGGGTCGGAAGGGTACCGTCCTGCACCACCATTACGGGAGTCTCCGGCGGACGTCCGTCTCGAAGGAGTGCCTCGGCGACCTTCGCCAGCCGCTCGACGGCCATCATGAGCACCAGGGTGCCACGGGAACGGGCCAACCCCGGCCAGTCGACGGTGGATCGGGGATCATCCGGTGCCACATGCACGGAGATGACGTGGAAGTCCTGGCTCACCCCTCGATGCGTCACCGGGACGCCCGCCGCGGCGGGCACCGCGACGGCGCTGGTGATGCCGGGCACGACCAGCACGGGGATGCCCGCGCGAGCGCAGGCGATCAT
This sequence comes from Nonomuraea sp. LPB2021202275-12-8, assembly GCF_037044575.1. Taxonomy (NCBI): domain Bacteria; kingdom Bacillati; phylum Actinomycetota; class Actinomycetes; order Streptosporangiales; family Streptosporangiaceae; genus Nonomuraea; species Nonomuraea sp. LPB2021202275-12-8. The sequence goes on from NZ_JBAHWD010000015.1 coordinate 100,775, forward strand.
CTCTTCGCCGCCACGGCCGAACACGAACGGGTCGCCGCCCTTGAGCCTGACGACGAACTTGCCCTGCCTGGCTCGGTCCACGAGCACGTCGTTGATCGCCTCCTGGGAGAGCGACCTGCCGTAGGGGACCTTGGCGGCGTCGATCAGCTCGACGTCGGGGGCGAGCTCGTCGAGCAGCCCGCGGGGGGCGAGCCGGTCGGCGACCACCACGTCGGCCTGCGCGAGAAGCTGCCGCCCGCGCACGGTGATCAGCCCGGGATCGCCGGGGCCGCCGCCGACCAGGGCCACGCCGACGGGTTTGGTGCGGTTGCGCCGGGCGTCGACGGTGCCGTCGCGCAGCGCGCCGACCACGGCGTCGCGGATGCCCGCGGCCCTGCGCGGATCGCCGCCCGCGGTGACGGCCACGCTGATCTCGTCGACCCGCCCGGAGGCGGGGGTCCAGGCCGCGGAGGCGTCCTTGTCGTCGGCGCGCACGCACCAGATCCGCTTGGCGTCGGCCTCGGCGGCGACCGCGGTGTTGACGGACCTGTCGTCCGTGCACGCCTGCACGAGCCAGGCTCCGTCGCAGTCGCCCACTTCGTAGGGGCGGGCCTGCCAGGTGACCCGGCCGGCGGCTATCAGATCGTCGAGAGCGGGGGTGACGCCCGGCGAGACCACGGTCACCTCCGCCCCTGCCTCGAGCAGCGCGGGCACCCGCCGCTGGGCGACGCGTCCGCCGCCTACGACTAGCACCCGGCGGCCGTGAAGCCGCAGGCCGAGGAGGTAGGGACCCATAGTGGGGGAATCTCCCGTTCGCGAAGGTTGGAGTGCTAGGAGGTAAACCTACCGGCTCTTACCGCGTCATTTGCTTCGCACGAGTCAACGGCCGTCCAGCAGTGGCTGCCTGGGGTCCCAGCGTGGCCCGCCTCCGTCGTCCTTGCGGCGTCTGGCCATCGCCGAGAGCGCCTCAAGGATAACGCGGTTCCCCAGGAAGGCGGTGATGTCGGCGTGATCGTACGGGGGCGCGACCTCGACGACCTCCATGCCCGCCACGGGCAGCTCGTAGCAGATGCGCCGCACCGAGTCGAGCAGTTGCCTGGCCGTCAGCCCGCCCGGCTCCGGGGTGCCGGTGCCGGGCGCGTGCCCGGGGTCGCACACGTCGATGTCCACGGACAGGAAGATCTGGTCGCAGTCGTCGAGCGCGATCCGGAACGCCTCGGTCAGGCACTCCTCCAGCCCTCGGGCCACGATCTCGGTCATCTCGTAGGAGCGCATTTCCTGGGCGGCCATCCAGTCCAGCGTCTCGGGGCCGGGCCAGTAGCCGCGCAGTCCGATCTGAAGGAACCGGTCGCCGCGGATGGCTCCTGACTCGATGAGGCGGCGCATCGGCTGCCCGTGGCCGTACAGGTGGCCGAAGGCGATGTCCCCGGTGTCGGCGTGCGCGTCGAAGTGGATCATCGAGGTACGGCCGGGCGAGTGGGCCCTGGCGGTGCCGCGGGCGTCGGGCAGCGCGACCGTGTGGTCGCCGCCGAGCACCAGCGGGATCGCGCCGGAGGCGGCGACGCGGTGGACCGCCTCCTCGATGGCGGCCAGGGAGCCCTCGACGTCGCCGGAGTAGCACTCGACGTCACCCGCGTCGAGCACGCGCAGGTCCCGCAGGGCGTCGACCCGCAGGGCCAGGCTGGGCCTGGAACCGTCGTGCGGCAGGTAGCAGGCCTGGCGCAGGGCCATCGGACCGAACCGGGCGCCGGGCCGGTTGGAGGTGCCACCGTCGAAGGGGGCGCCGATGATCACGACGTCGGCGCCCTCGTAACCCGCCGGGTCACCGATGTCGCAGCGTTCGACACCGAGGAACGTGATGTCCGGGCCGAACATGGGTCCATATCGGGACACTGCTCACCTCACGTAGTGCTCGCGGTGTCCCCATCATCACACGGGCTTTTCCGTCACTCCCGCCGAGTCGAACGTGGCCACGTCGTGCATGACGCGCACCGCCGCGCAGACCAGGGGGTGGGCGAGCAGCCCGCCGCTCCCCTCGCCGAGCCGCAGCTCCAGGTCCACCAGCGGGCGCAGGCCGAGATGGTCGAGGGCGGCGGAGTGGCCGGGCTCGGCCGAGCGGTGCCCGGCCACGCAGTGGTCGATGGCGGCGGGGTCGAGGGCGGCCGCGGCGAGAGCGGCCGCGCCGGCGATGACCCCGTCGAGGATCACCGGCACCCGGGCGGCCGCGCCGCCCAGGATGAGGCCGGCGATCGCCGCGTGCTCGAACCCCCCCACCGCCGCGAGCGTGCGCAGCGCCTCGGTCGGCGCGACCGTCCCAGAGCCTGCCGGGGACAGGCCGTTGACCTGCAACGCCTCGCGGACCACCGCCACCTTGCGGGCGTGGGTCTCGTCGTCGATCCCGGTCCCCCGGCCCGTCACCTCGGCCGCGTCCCTGCCGGTGAAGGCCGAGATCAGCGCCGCCGAGGCGGTGGTGTTGGCGATGCCCATGTCACCGGTGATCAGGCAGCGGGCGCCCCCTTCGACCAGGTCACGGGCGACGGTTATCCCCGCTTCGAGAGCCTGTACGGCCTGGTCGACGGTCATCGCGGGCCCCTGGGACAGGTCCGCGGTGCCGTAGGCGATCTTCAGGTTGATCAGCCGGGGGTCGTCGGGCAGGTCGGCGGCGACGCCGACGTCCACCACGGTCACCGAGGCTCCGGTCTGGGCCGCGAAGGCGTTGGCCACCGCGCCGCCCGCCAGGAAGTTGGCCACCATCTGCACCGTTACCTCCTGCGGCCACGGGGTGACGCCTCTGGCGTGCACGCCGTGGTCGGCGGCGAAGATGGCCAGGGCTGCCGGGGCCGGCATGGGCGGCGGGGTGACGCCCGCGGCGCCCGCGAGCCGTACCGCGATCTCTTCCAGCACCCCGAGCGAGCCGCGCGGCTTGGTGAGGCGGTCCTGGTGGGCCCGGGCGTCGGCGAGCGCGCGAAGGTCGGCGGGGCGGATCGCGGCGAGCGTCTCGGCGAGCACGGGAACCTCCGGGTTGCGGTTTACGGGACCAGTTGGAGCGCTGCTTCCTCGTAGCGGTCGATGACCACGTCGGCCAGGGTCTCGCAGTCGCCGATGACCTCGGCGCAGCGGATGTCGAGGTCGGGGTGGCCCGCGCCGTAGGCCAGCGCCTGCGCCCACACGCGCTCCAGCGCGCCACCGGCGAACAGCAGGTAGGGGACGACGATGACACGCTTGGCGCCGAGGCGGCGGCAGCGCTCCAGCCCGCCGGGCACGCCGGGCGGGGTCAGGGAGACGAACGCGGTCTCGACGGTCATGAAGTCGTAGGCGTGCGTCTCCCAGAACAGCCGCGACACCCGGTGGATCTCGGCATTGGCGGCCGCGTCCGTCGAGCCCTCGCCGACCAGGACGACGGCGGTCTCTCCCGGCTCGACATGCGTGTGGGGGCCCTCGGCGAGCAGCGTGTCGACGGCCCGCAGCCTGGGCCTGGCGCCGACGAGCTCCAGCGGGCGGGGCCTGAGCGGCATCTCGGCGGCGGCGTCGGTGAGCCGCTCGGCCAGCAGGGCGAGCACGCGCGGGTCCGGCCCGAGCGGGCGGGCGTAGTCGTACATCAGGGTGGGGTGGCGCTGCTGCTCCAGCGCCATGGCCGCGGGCAGGTCGTCGCCCACCCGGCTCAGGCTCAGGGGCAGGGCCACGAGGCGATGGTGTCCCCTGGCCACCAGGGAGGCGACGGACTCGCTCAGCCGCGGGGTGGCGCGCTCGAGATAGCCGCCCGAGACGTCGGTGGCGGTCTGGTCGAGTCGGCAGCGGAGCCGATGGACGAACCTGCCGAATTCAGCGGAGTCGGCGTCGTCGTTCGAGCCCTGCCCGATGAGCAGGAGCGGGGGCTTCATGCGAAGGTACTCCGGTGCGTAGAGGAAGAACGCGAGGATAACCGATGCATGCCGGTGGGCGACAGGTCACGCTGTGTGCGCGGGAGTCGCATGCACGACGAAGACGGGATCGGGAGCCGTCAGACTGTGTGATCCGTCGGGGCCGATGACCAGGGTGGCGGCCAGGATCTGGCTGCCCTGCGCACGATAGCCGTGCTCGCGCAGCCGGTCGAGCACGGCCGGCACGCGCTCGACGGCCCTGAGCGCGCACACCAGCGAGCGCGGGCGGCGGGCGGCGCAGGCCACGATCACATCCGTCCCGCCGCCGCCGACGAAGACGGCGTCGGGGTCGGGCAGCGGTTCGAGCGCGGGTGGCGCCTGTCCCCTGGTCAGCGCCACCTTGACGCCGTGTTCGAGCACGTTGGCGCGCAGCCGGGCGCAGGCGGCCTCGTCGCGCTCGACGGCCATCACGGCGGCTCCGAGCCTGGCGCACTCGACGGCGATCTCGCCGCTGCCCGCGCCCACGTCCCACACCAGGTCGCCGAGCCGGGGGCCGAGCTTGGCCAGGACGTACGCCCTGACCTCCGGCGGCAGCCGCGATTCCAGCGGCAGCGCCCACTCTGGCGGCCCGGGCTGCGCGCCCGCCACCCAGCCCGGCTCCTTGGGCCGGTGCAGCGGGTCGACGACGAGCACCACGTCGGGGTCCTTCCAGGGCCGCGTCGTGGCCTCGCCCATGCGGCTGTGGGTGACGCGCTCGTCGGGGCCGCCGAGGTCCTCGCAGACGATGAGCGAGCGCGGCGTGGTGGGGGCGAGCTCCCTGGCGATCTCGGCGGGGCCGACGCCGGGGGTGACCAGCAGGGCCACCTTGTGGTGCGCCCGGCAGGCGTTGACGACCCGGTTGAGCTGGTGGGGGCCCGCCGGTGCGACGACGAGGGCGTCCTCCCAGTTGAGCCCGGCGCAGGCGAAGGCGCGGGTGACCAGGGAGGTGGCGGGGAGCACGTCGGGCTTGAGCCCGTGGGCGCGCAGCACGCGCAGCACGCCGAAGAACCCGGGGTCGCCCTCGGCGACCACGACGGCGGGGCCCTCACCCTGTTCGAGGTGGTCGTCGAGGGTCTCGAGCAGCCGTTCGTCGGTCACGGTCGACGCTGTCAGGGAGAGCCTCCCGACGACGGTGTCGGGCCCGACGACGAGCCTGGCCGCGTGCAGCCGGTCGATCGCCCTGGCCGACAGCTCCGAACCGTCCCATCCGACAACCGTGATCATGGCCTCACCGTCCTCACCCCCCAGGGTGACGGCTCTACCTGGGTTTCTCCAAGGGGTCGCCGGGGCCAGTCCCCCGTGCCCTCACGCCAGATCGGACGGGATGAGGCTGAAGACGACGAGATCCTCGCCGCGCAGAGCGTTGCGTTCCACCCCTTCGCGGACGAAACCCGCCTTCTCCGCCACGCGCTGCGAGGCCGGGTTCGTCACGGCGGCGCGGAGCTTGAGCCGCCGGAAACCCTGCTCGCCGAACAGCCAGCGGGCGATGGCGGTGACCGCCTCGGCGGTGATGCCCTGGCCGCGGGCCCAGGGCGCGGCCATGTAGCCGACCTCGCAGCTCCTGTTGCCCCAGTCGACGTCCCTGAGGTCCACATTGGCGGCGAAGCGGCCGGTCGCCAGGTCCTCCACGGCCCAGGCGATGCCGTGGCCCCGGGTCCGCATCCGCTCGGCCAGGACGATGAACTCCCTGGCGTCCGCCTCGCTGTAGCCGCGCGGCACCCCGGTCTTGGCCTGCGTGAGCGGGTCGGCGCCGGTGATCGTCAGGTCCGGCACGTCCGCCTCCGAGAACGGCCGGATCAGCAGCCTCGGGGTGCGCAGCTCCGCGCGGGGCAGCGTGTCGGACGGCGTACGCTCGTCGTCCCGCAGCAGGCCGAAGACCACCAGGTCGTGCGGCCCGTCGTCTTCCAGTACGGCCGCGCGCAGCACGCCTTCCCAGGTGAAGCCCGCTTTGTGTGCCACGCGCAGGGACGGGAGATTGTCCAGGTTGGCCGTCAGGTCGATCCTGCGCAGCTCGGTGGTGTCGAACACCCACTCCGCCAGCGCGCATACGGCCTCGGTGGCGAAGCCACGTCCCCGGTAGAGGGGATGGACGCCGTAACCGACCTCGGTGGTGCCGGCGCCCCAGGAGGTCTTGAAAAGGCTGATGGCACCCACGATGCGGCCTTCGGCGTCGTTCATGGCCAGATGCACGCCCTGCCCGGAGCGCTGCAGCTCGTGCACGCCGTGGGCGAGCCACTGCTTGACACCCGAGACGTGGCCGGGCGCCCCCGGCGGCAGGAACCGGACCTTCGACGCCACGATGGACCTGATCCGGTCCACGTCCTGGGTGCCGAACGGCCTGAGGACCAGCCGCCCGGTGGCGATGCGGACGTCTAACGCGAACACGCTCGGCAGGCTACACAGTGGCGGTGTTTGCCCATGAGAGCGGGGGTAGGGCGATTTCAAGGGGAGTGATTTTCCATGGAACGCGAAAGCTCGAAGCACGGTCCTCGTCTCGATGAGGAACAGAAACGCGAGACCAAGGGCATCGTGCGCGGTGGGGGGCCGACGCACGCGGAGGAATGGAAGGAAACCGAACCCATGCCGGCGCCCGGAGAGGAGGCATCGGTACGCCGGTACGCGCCGGGGCACGAGCCCGGCACCCCTGAAGGCATCAGCGCCGAAGCGGTCGATCTGCGCAGCGATCTGGCCAAGTGGCTCAGCGACGCCGATTTCCCGGCGAGCGCCCGGGATCTGCGGGGGCACGCGGAGCGGATGGACGCTCCCGACGAGGTGACGGAGATCCTCCGGTCCCTGCCGGAAGGCCGCTACATCAACATGGCCGAGGTGGGCCAGGCACTCGGCCTGGGCGTGGAGAAGCGGAGGTGGTGACCGGTGCGGCTCGACTTCATCCGGCCGATCTGCGAGCGCCCCGGCCCTTACACGAGCCTCTACATGGGGGCGCTCATCCAGCGAGACAGGGCGACGCAGTGGACCAGCCTGCGTGACGAGCTGGAGCGGGCGGGCGCCGGGGTGCCGGCCGCGCTGGAGGAGGAGGCGCTCCGGCCCGGTCCGGGGCGGGCGGTGTTCGCCACGCCGGAGGACGTGGTGCTGGCCGAGACGCTCGCCGACTCGCCTCCGCCGTTCGTGAACGTCTCACCGCTGCCGTACGTCACGCCCATGTTGCTGCGGCGCGGCGAGAACGTGTCGCACCTGCGTGTGATCATCGATCACGCGGGCGCGGAGGTGACGGTGTTCGGCGGCGGCTCGCCGCGCACCACGACCGTCGAGGCCGAAGACTGGCCGCTGCGGAAGACCTCGCAGGGCGGCTGGTCGCAGCGGCGCTACGAGAACGCCGTGGAGGAGACCTGGGAGAAGAACGCCGCGGCGGTGGCGCACGAGATCGACGAGCAGGTGCGGCGGATCGACGCGGACCTGATCCTGGTGGCGGGTGAGCCGAAGTCGCGCTCGCTGCTCACCGAGCACCTCGGCCCCAAGTCCGCCGACCGGGTGCTGATGGTGGAGCACGGCCACCGTGGCGAGCACGGCGGGTTCGAGCGCGACGCGGAGGAGGCGCTCGACCGCTGGCTCGACCGCAGGCGGGCCGAGCTGCTCGACCGGCACCGCGAGCAGGCCGGCCCGGTGGGGCCGGCGCAGGTGGCGCAGGCCCTGCGCGAAGGCAGGGTGCACGCGCTGCTCATGCCCGGCGAGATGCCCAGGACGGTCTGGATAGGCGAGCGCGGCACGCAGGTCTCCACCGATGCCGGGGAGTTGCGCGCCTGGGGGGTGGACGACCCGGTCGAGGAGCGCGCGGACTCCGCGCTGACCAGGGCGGCGGCCATGACGGACGCCGAGCTCTGGTTCACCGGCCAGGTGTCGGACGTGGCCGCGGTGCTCAGATACTGACGACCACTTCGAGCGTCCTCGGACCGTGCACGCCCTCGACCCTGTTGAGCTCGATGTCGCTGGTCGCCGACGGTCCGCTGATCCAGGTGAGCGGGCGGGCCGGGTCGAGCCTGGCGAGGGCCTCGGGGACGCCCGCCACGATCTGCCCGGCCCGCACCACGCACAGGTGATAGTCGGGCACCAGTGTCTGCGCCCGGCTGCCCTGGCCGGGGCCCGCGTCGAGAACGATCGTGCCGGTCTCCGCGATCGCCACCGCGCAGCCGGTGACGACGCCGTCGGCGGCGTCCAGCTCGGCCAGCGAGCCGCCGGCGCGCTCGGCCTGCCCCGCCCACTCGGGCGGCAGCCCGTCGGGCACGACCATGCGGCGGCCCCCGACCAGCTCGGCTATCTTGCCGGGCACCTCGGCGGCGGGCAGCACGTGCACGATCGCCCGGTAGTCGTCCACCCGCTCGGCGAACAGCCCCACCAGGTCGTCCACCCACGGCTGGGTCCGGTAAGCGCGGGGGATGTCCACCTCGGGCGCGCCGCGGACGGCCGCCCTGATCCTGCCGAGGATCTCCTCACGGGCGCTCATGACGCTCCCACCAGTCTCTGAAGGATTCTTCCGGGATCTCGGGCAGGTCCCTGGTGTCGGTCCAGGCCGACAAGGGGCCGGGCAGCCGCTTGGGGACGAGCTTGCGGAAGCGGATGGCCAGCCGCTGGGCCTTGCCGAGCCGTACCTCGTCGTTGAGTATCCAGCCCGCGACCCGCATGCCGGCCCGCTCGGCCGGTGCGTGCGGCGCCTTGGCGCGCAGGTGGACGAGCACTTCGGGGATGTCGATCGCGACCGGGCAGGCGTCGAAGCAGGCCCCGCACAGGCTGGAGGCGTACGGCAGGGAGGCGTCCAGGTCCGACGACATGCCGCGCAGCTGCGGGGTGAGGATGGCGCCGATCGGGCCCGGATAGACCGAGCCGTAGGCGTGCCCGCCCGCGCGCTCGTAGACGGGGCAGACGTTCAGGCAGGCGGAGCAGCGGATGCAGCGCAGCGCCTGGCGTCCGACCTCGTCGGCGAGCACGCCGGTGCGGCCGTTGTCGAGCAGCACCAGGTGGAAGTCCTGGCCTTCGACGGCGCCGGTCCACATGCTGGTGTAGGGGTTCATCCGCTCGCCGGTCGAGCTGCGCGGCAGCAGTTGCAGGAAGACCTCGAGGTCGCGCCAGGCGGGCAGGAGCTTCTCGATGCCCACCACGCTGATCAGGGTCTGCGGCAGCGTCAGGCACATGCGGCCGTTGCCCTCGGACTCCAGCACCACCAGCGTGCCGGTCTCGGCGATCATGAAGTTGGCGCCGGAGATCGCCACCTTGCTCTTGAGGAAGCGTTCGCGCAGGTGGAGCCGGGCGGCCTCGGCCAGCGCGGCGGGCTCGTCGGTCAGGCCGGGTGGCGTCTCGGCCATCTTGTCGAGGAAGATCTCGCGGATCTCGGCCCTGTTGCGGTGGATCGCGGGGACCAGGATGTGGCTCGGGAAGTCGTCGCCGAGCTGGACGATCAGCTCGGCCAGGTCGGTCTCGTAGGCCGTGATGCCCTGCTCGGCGAGGGCCTCGTTGAGCTCGATCTCCTGGGTGGCCATCGACTTGACCTTGACCACCTCGGTCTCGCCGGTGGCCTTGACCAGGTCGGTGACGATGCGGTTGGCCTCGGCGGCGTCACGGGCCCAGTGCACGGTGCCGCCCGCGGCCGTCACGGCCTCCTCCAGCTGGAGCAGGTAGCGGTCGAGGTGGCGGAGGGTCTCGTCCTTGATCGCCTTGCCGGCCGCGCGGAGCTCCTGCCAGTCGGGCAGCTCGCTCACGACGCTCGCGCGCTTGCCCCGGATGGTGTGCGTGGCCTTCCGGAGGTTGTAGCGGAGCTGCGAGTTTTGTACGGCCTTCGCAGCATTTTGTGGGAAATTTCCAGGCATGCCGAGGAATGTCCCGCTCATGGGGTCGCCTCCGTCGTCGCGAGGATCTCCGCCAGATGCATGATCCGCACGCCGGCCCGCTGCCGGTTGAGCGTGCCGCCGATGTGCATGAGGCAGGAGTTGTCGGCCGCGCAGAGCACCTCGGCCCCGGTGCCGAGCACGTTGTGCGCCTTGTCGGCCCCCATGGCGGCGGAGACCGCGGGATTCTTCACCGCGAAGGTGCCGCCGAAGCCGCAGCACTCCTCGGCGGCGGGCAGGGGGACCAGCTCCAGGCCGCGCACCTTGCTCAGCAGCCTGGTGGGCCGGTCGCCCAGGCGGAGGCCGCGGAGCGAGTGACACGTCGGGTGATATGTCACCCGGTGTGGGAAATATGCGCCTACGTCGTCGACTTTCAGTACGTCGATCAGGAACTCGGACAGCTCGTACACCCGAGGCGCGACCTCGGCGATGGCCGCCGCTCCCCTGCTGCCCGGCCGTACCAGCTTGGGGTACTGCTCGCGGACCATGGCGGCGCACGACCCGGAGGGGGCCACCACCGCGTCGTAGCCCGCGAAGACCTCGGTGAAGTGGCGCGCCAGCCGCACGCCCTCCTCGGGGTAGCCCGTGTTGACGTGCATCTGCCCGCAGCAGGTCTGCGCGGCGGGGAAATCGACGTCGCAGCCGAGGCGGCGCAGGAGCGACACGACGGCCTTGCCGGTGCCGGGGAAGAGCGTGTCGTTCACGCACGTGATGAACAGGGCGACTCGCACGCCTCTCCTTCCGAGGTATGGTCTGACCACAGTATGGTCAGACCATAGCGGATGCCATCATCGGACCGCACCCCTGCGGCCCAAGGAGACCTCGTTGACCGACACCGGCTGGCGGCCCGTCAAGAGGACCCGCACGTTCGAGGACGTGCTCGCCCAGATCGAGCGCCGCATCGTCGAGGACGGCCTCACGGCCGGCGACCGGCTGCCGGCCGAGCGGCAGCTCGCCGAGCAACTCGGCGTCGGCCGTTCCTCCGTGCGCGAGGCGATGCGTGTGCTGGAGACGCTCGGCGTGGTGTCCTCGCAGGTGGGGCGGGGGCCGGACGCCGGCGCCGTGCTCACCTCCAGGCCGGACACGGCGCTGACCGACCTGCTCAGGCTGCACCTGGGGCTGGCGAGCCTGGAGCTGCGCGAGGTCATCGACACCAGGCTGATGATCGAGCGCTGGGCGGCCGATCGGGCGGCGACCGCCCGCGCCGACACCTCGGCCCTGGCCGCCGCCCTGGCCGCGATGGCCTCGGCGAGCTCCGCGGAGGAGTTCGTCGAACATGACACGGCCTTCCACTGCGCACTCGCCGACGCCTCCGGCAACCGGCTGATCGCCGCCATCATGCGCTCGCTGCGGGACTCGATGCGGCGCTACGCGGTGGAGGCGGTGGACCGGCTGGGTGACACGTCCGTCCTGCAGGCCGACCACGCGCGCATCCTGGCCGCCGTCGGCGCGGGCGACGCCGCAGAGGCCGCGCGCGCGGTGACCGAGCACCTGGCTCACGCCTATCCCTCCCTGTTCCCGCCCATGCCCTGAAAGGTCACTCGCGGGAGTCGGCCACCCGGCAGCTGGCTCCCGCACAGGTGCGCATGGCCTCCAGACGACCCCGCAGGTCCGCCAGCAGGGCCGGACTGGCGGTCGCGGCCAGGTTGTCGAGCTGGTAGGGGTCCGTGAGCAGGTCGTACAGCTGCTCCTCCCCCGTCTGATATTTGACATAGGTGTATCTCTGCGTGCGCACGGCCCGGTAGGGAGGCACCGGCGTCTGGGCGGCCGAGGCCCGGTTGAGCGGCCTGGCGAACTCGACCAGCACGTTCCTGCGCCAGTTCGCCGGCCATTCGCCGCGCAGCAGCGGCGTCAGCGACCGGCCCTCCGCGAAGCTCGGCGTGACGGCCCCGCCGAGCTCGGCCATCGTCGGCGCGAGGTCCACGGTGGCGCCCATCTGCCCGGTCTCCGCGGCCTTGGGCACGCCCGGCCCGCGCACGACCAGCGGGACCTTGATCGCTTCCTCGAACGGCGTGGTCTTGCCACGCCTGAGCCGGTGGGTGCCGAGATGGAAGCCGTTGTCGGAGGTGAAGAAGATGTAGGTGTTGTCGAGTTTGCCGGTCTCGGCCAGCGTGTCCACCACGGAGCCGACCAGATCGTCCACACCGAGCGTGGCCCGCATCCTGTTGCGGTAGAGCCGGTCGACCCGGTCGATCTGCTTGTCGTCGAGCTGGGGCCTGGAGCGCAGCCAGTGCGGCTCCCGGCTCACGTCCGGCCGGTTGAACGACGGCGTTCTCGGCGCCTTGGCCCCCGGGAACGCGCCGGCGTGCCGCACGGCTGGGTTGGCCGGCAGGTGCGGCGCGACCGGGGCGAGGTAGAGGAAGAACGGCGACGTGCTCCGCGTGATGAAGTCGCGGGCCCTGCCCGCCAGCACGTCCGAGAGGTAGTCCTGCTCTCCCCAGCCGTAGCGGGTCACGCGCCCGTTCTCGTTGAGGCGGTAGCCGTACTCCCGGTAGAGATTCTTGACCGGGACGGCCCACTCGTCCCAGCCTGGCGGCACGTAGGTCTCCGGGACCACGCCGCCCGGGTAGTGGTTGAGGTACTTGCCCATCAGCGCGGTGCGATATCCGGCATCGCGCATCCAGGTCCCTACGGTGGAACGTTCCAAGCCTTGCTGATAGAACCGGGCGAAGCCGCCTTCCGGCGGGGTGTTGGTCCATACACCATGGCTGTGGACATACTGGGAGCGCAGCACCGACGAACGCGACGGGCAGCACCAAGAATTGGTCACGAAAAAGCGCTCGAATGAGGTGCCCTGATCCACCAGATGGCGGGTGATGTTCGGAAAATAGGACAAGCCGCCGGAGTCGAGGTCGTCGGCCATGATGAGCACGATGTTCGGCCGGGCCTCCTCCGAGGCCACCGCGGGCTGGGCCGTGGTGGACAGGAGCAGCAGGACACATGCGAGACGCCACTGAGCCTTGAACACAGAGCACACGTCCCCGAATATCCCGGATTGACACCAGACCCCCACCCAGCGGTAATAGAACTTAATTCCGGAGGTGTCGATTGAAGCTCGGTCTGAATCTCGGTTACTGGCAGCGCAACGCCGACGACGCGACCGACTCGGTGCTCGCCGCCGAGCGGCTCGGCTACGACTCGGTGTGGACCGCCGAGGCCTACGGCAGTGACGTTTTCACCCCGCTCGCCTGGTACGGCGCGCGCACCTCGCGCATCAAACTGGGCACCTCCATCGCCCAGATGTCGGCCCGGCCGCCGGTCACCACGGCCATGACCGCGATGACCCTCGACCACCTCACGGGCGGCCGCCTGCTGCTCGGCGTCGGCGCCTCCGGCCCCCAGGTCGTCGAGGGCTGGTACGGCCAGCCGTTCGCCAGGCCGCTGGCCAGGACGCGCGAGTACGTCGAGATCATGCGCAAGGTCTGGCGCCGCGAGGAGCCCGTGACCAACGAGGGCCCCCACCACCCGCTGCCGCTCCCGGGCGGCCTGGGCAAGCCGCTCAAGCTCATCACCCACCCGCTCCGCCGGGACATCCCCGTCTACCTCGGCGCCGAGGGCCCCGAGAACGTCGCCCTGGCCGCCGAGCTCGCCCAGGGCTGGCTCCCGCTGTTCGCCTTCCCCTCGAAGATCGAGGAGATGTACGGCGAGTCCCTGGCCTCGCGGAGTCCCGACTTCGACATCGCCGCCATGGTCATGGTCGTCATCTCCGACGACGTCCGGTCCGCCCTGGACGGCGTCAAGATGATGCTCACCCTCTACATCGGCGGCATGGGCGCCAAGCACCGCAACTTCCACGCCGACATCATCGGCAGGATGGGCTACGCCGAGGCGGCCGAGCACATCCAGTCGCTCTACCTGGCGGGCCGCAGGGACGAGGCGTTCCGCGCCATCCCCGACGAGCTCGCCGACGGCATCTCCCTGGTCGGCCCGCCGGGCCGGATCAAGGAGCGCCTGGAGCTCTGGCACAAGTCTCCCGTCACCTCGCTGCTCGTCATGGGCCCCCGCGACGAGCCGACCCTGCGCACCGTCCGCGACCTGGTCCTGGGCTGACCGTTCCGGCTAGTCGGGGCGCGGGGCGGGGTCGGCGGTGACCGACCTCAGCAGGGGCCTGCTCAGGGCGCCCGCCCCGACCACCCCGGCGAAGCCGATCGCGACGCAGGCCAGCAGCGTGATCAGCCCGCTGACGTCGGGCGCGCCGAGCATGAACGGCGTCGCGCAGAACGCGCCCGCCGCGATCGCGCCGCCGCCCATCACCGCGAGCGGGATCAGCGTCTCGGCCCGGCGGGCCCGGTCGAGGACCTCCAGCGGCGTGCCCGCCAGGCGCAACAGCCCGTAGGTCTGCCGTCTGTCCAGGATCGAGGAGGCCGCGGTGATCCCCGCGCTGGCGATCGCCACCAGGAAGGACACCGTCAGCACCACGATCGTGCCCAGGCGGACGTCGGCGAGGAGTTGCAGGCCGGAGCTCTGGTCGTCGGCCTCCGTGGTGGGGGTGTGACCGGGGACCAGCCCGGCCAGGGCGGTGCGGCCCCTGTCGACGGTCGCCGGGTCGGAGTGGTCGTTCAGGGTCACGGTGACGAGCTTCTCGGCGTGCGTCACGGTGGCGGTGAGGCCCGCGTCCTCGATCCGCTCGCGTGCCTGCTCGGCGACCGCCGAGGGCCTGCCCTCGGGGACGGACAGGCGCAGCTCGCCCGGGGCCGTGTCTCCGGCGAACACGCCGGGGCTGAGCAGTCCGAGGAAACCGGCGATGAAGCCGGTCATGGCCACGCCGCTCACCGTGCGCCAGGCCGAGCGCGGATCGTCCACCAGCCTGCGGCCGGCGAGTAGCCGGGCCGGCCTGCGGGCGCCGGCGGCGGTGACCCGGCCGATGACGCCGACCACCCACGGACCGGCGAGATTGACGCACAGGAACGCCAGGCCGAGCGCCACCGCGACGACGGCCGCGCTGGTGTCGAGGCTCAGCAGCGGGAACACGGCCAGCACCGCCAGCAGTGCGAGCACCCGGACGAAGCGCAGGGCGGGCGGGGTCTCCCGCTTGGCCACCCCGAGCGGGCTGACCACGACCCGCCGGAGGCCGACCACCGCCGACAGCCCCACCAGCAGCGGGACCGCGAGCAGGATCGCGGCCAGCACCAGCGGATGTGGCCACAGGTCCCCGGCGAACCAGGGGCCGCCGGCCATCTGGATGCGCGTCAGCAGCGGCAGTGCCAGCGCGTAGGCCGCCGTCCCGGCGAGCGTGCCGGCGAACGCCACGATGACCGCCTCGGCCACGGTCATCCCGACCACCTGCCCGGGTGTCGCGCCGACCAGCCGCAGCGCGGCCAGCCGCTGATCCCGCCTGGCGACGGTGAGCCTGGCCGCGGCCCCGCCGAACACCAGCAGCGGCACCACCATGAGCACGCTCGCGATGAGCGTCAGGACTTGATAGACCCCGGAGTCCTCCGAGACCCTTCCTCCCAGATCGGCCACCTTCGTCGGCGACCTGCCCATGATCCAGTCGGTGCCGCGTGCCGCCGTCATCACCGGCGAGTCGGGCCGGTGGCCGACGACGGCGACCAGCTCGCCCGGGTAGATCAGCGCCTCGTCACCCAGGACGCCCCTGCGGGCGGGGAAGCGGCCGGCGAGCTGGTCGGCAGGCAGCCGCCCGGCCAGCTCGGCCAGCTCGGGCGAGAGCCACGCCTCACCCGGGGCGGGGAAGCGGGCCAGGCCGGGCGGCGCGGGCGCCGCGCCGCCGAGCGCGGCCAGGTCGACGATGGTGATCTCCTTGCCGCGCACGTGGTCGTGGCGCGTCGCCTGGACGGCGACGGCCTTGCCGGAGGCGGCCTCGACGGGATTGCGCCAGGCTCCCCTGTCGGCCCTGGCCTGGAAGGCGAAGTTGGCCGTCACGGCGAACAGCAGCAGCGTCGTGGACACGGCGACCGCCACCAGCGTGAGCCAGGTGCCCAGCATGCCCCTGCGGCCGCCTCCCCTGAGCAGCCGCCACGTCAGGTCGAGGTTCACGCGCGCACCCCGCCCGTCAGCAGCATGCCGTCGCGGACCTCGACCGTCCGGTCGCACCAGGCGGCCACGTTCGGGTCGTGGGTCACCACGATCAAGCAGGCGCCGTTGTGCTTGGTCGCCTCGACCAGCAGCCGCATCGTCTCGTGGCCCGTCGTCTGGTCGAGCGCGCCCGTCGGCTCGTCGGCGAACACCACCGCCGGTCTGGTCACCAGCGCCCTGGCGATGGCGACCCGCTGCGCCTGGCCACCGGACAGCTCGCCCGGCCGCCTGGTCTCCATGCCCGCCAGGCCGAGGGGCCCGAACCACTCGCGCGACTGGCGTACGGCCTGGGGGCGGGAGACGCCGCCGAGCATGAGCGGGAGCGCCACGTTCTCCTCGGCGGGCAGCTCCGGCAGGAGCTGCCCGAACTGGAACACGAACCCGAACCGGGTGCGGCGCAGCGCGCTGCGCTCGCGCTCGCGCATGCCGTCGATGCGCTGGCCGAGCAGGCGGACCTCGCCCCCGTCCGGTTTCATGATCCCTGCCAGGCAGTGGAGCAGGGTGGACTTGCCGGAACCGCTCGGCCCCATGATCGCCACGGCCTCTCCGGCCGGCACCGCGATGTCCACGCCCCCCAGGGCGACCGTCTGCCCGAACCGCTTGGTCAGGGCCTGTCCAACAAGCACGTCGTTCATGCCGCAGAGCCTGCCGCGCGGGCGGGGCCGGGCGGATCGGCCTTGTGACCGGTTACGCCTCGGCCGAACGGCTGATCCTAGAGTTGGGCCGTGACTATTCGGGTGCTCATCGCCGACGACCAGCAACTCGTGCGTACCGGCTTTCAGATGATTCTGGATGCCCAACCGGATATGGAGGTCGTGGCGGCCGTCGCCGACGGCGCCGAGGCGGTGTCCGAGGCCAGGCGGCTGCGGCCGGACGTGTGCCTGCTCGACATCAGGATGCCCAGGCTCGACGGGCTGGAGGCGACCCGCGCCCTGGCCGGGCCCGGCGTCGAGAACCCGATGCGGGTCGTCATCGTCACCACCTTCGACCTGGACGAGTACGTGTACGGCGCGCTGCGTGCCGGCGCGACCGGCTTCCTGCTCAAGGACAGCGGGCCCACGCTGCTGGTGGAGGCGGTCAAGGCGGCGGCCGACGGGGAGTCGCTGGTGTCGCCCTCGGTGACCGTCCGGCTGCTGCAGCACCTGGCGCAGCCCAGGCGCCGCACCGCGCCGCTGCCCGAGCCGTTGACGGACCGCGAGCTCGACGTGGTCCGCCTGGTCGCCAGGGGGCGCACCAACCAGGAGGTGGCCGCCGAGCTGTTCGTGTCGCTGTCGACGGTCAAGACGCACCTCGGCAGCGTCCAGGCCAAACTCGGCCTCAGGAACAGGGTGGAGGTCGCTGCCTGGGCCTGGGAATCGGGCGTTGTCACCTGATTAACAGGGGTGCCTGCGGGATACAAGTGAAACAGAACCTCAGCGCATGGCCCGGGGGGAGAACATCGTGCGCTTTGCCCAGGCACCGCCCATCAAAGCCGCCTCTGCCGTCTACGTGACGCTGGCCGCGCAGGTCCTCTCCCTGGGCGCCCTCGTGATCTTCGAGCAGGTGCGCGGGCGCCGCCTCGCGGCGCAGCTCGCCGAGTTCGGCGGCCGCCCGCAGGGCGCCGACGCCGAGGCCGTCGTCGGCGCGGTGACGGTGTTCGCCGTGCTGATGATGCTGGCCGCGGGCGCCGGCGTCGCCGCTGCCGCCGCCTACGTCACCTGGCTCGTGCGCGCCAGGCAGGCCAACGCCCCTTCGGCGCCCTCCGCGCCGGTGGCCGCCGCCTGGCTGATCCCCGGCTTCAACCTGGTCGCGCCCGCCATGCTGGCCGACGACGTCTGGCGCGGCGCTCTCCCGCCGCCGGGCCGGCGGGGACGCTGGCTCGTGCTGCTGGGGGCGTGGTGGGTGAGCTGGCTGGCGGTGCTGGCGATGATCGTGATCATGCTCCCGCTCGACTCCGGCCAGGGCGACCTGACCGGAATCGGGCCGATGGAGCTGGCCTGCTCGGCCGTGGCCGCCCTGCTGTGCGCGGCCACCGTACGCGAGATCACCCACCTTCAGCGGGCGGCGGCCGCCGCCGCGGACCTCCCGGCCCCGGAGCCGGAGCCCCTCTCCACGCTGGCTCCCGTCTCCCAGCCCGGCATCTCCCCGCTGGAGCGCGCGACCTAGCCTTTCCTCAGGCCGCCGTGGGGCCCGAGCTGCCCTGGCTGGCATGCCAGAGGGCGCGGGCCGGGGTGGTGATGGCGGGGCCGAGGTCGGCGTAGGGCGAGAGCCTGAAGCCGTTGGCGTACTCGATCGTGCGCCCGCCCACGTCGCCGCCGTCCTGCGGAGTCTCGGCGAGGACGGCGCGGACCGCCTCGACGCCGTGCGAGCGCCACACCGCGTCGAGGTCCACCAGGTTCCAGCAGTCGAGCGCGCGGATGGAGACCGCCCGGGTGCCGGTGCGCCGGACCACTCCCCTGACGGCCATGAGCCACGAGCCGAACACCGTCGACGCGCACCTGCCCTGCACCGACTCGAAGAAGGTCAGGTCCACCGGACCGGTCGAGTCGTCGAGGGTGGCGAAGATGATGCGCTGGCCGGAGCGGATGGCCGGCGTCTGGGTGGCCACCTTGACCCCCGCCACCAGCACTTCGGCGCCGTTGCGCCGGGCGAGGAGGTCCTTGGAGCGCACCACGCCGAGCACGTCGAGCAGTTCGTCGTGGAAGCTGATGACGTGACGGCTGATGTCCATGCCGAGGATCTCCAGCTCGGCCTCGACCATCTCCGTCTCCGTCATCTCCGGCAGCTCGCCGGGCGCGATGTGCTCGGCGAAGCCCAGAGGGAGCTGCACGGCGGCGAGCCTGCGGTCGGGGGCGGCGGCGGGGCGCGGGGTGTAGCGCCTGGACTTGCGCGGCCCCGACTGGACGCCGATCGCGGAGGCCCGCTCCAGCACGCCGACCTGGGCGATCAGGTCGCGCCGGGTCAGCTCGCCGGGCCGCCAGCGGGGGCCGCCGGGGTGCAGGTCGTGCAGCGCGTCCAGGCCGCCGACCTGGACGATCCGCTCCAGGGTGGGCCGGGAGGGGCGGGCCCGGTCCCAGAAGTCCGCCAGCGAGGTGTACGGCTGGCCCGCCACCATGCGCTCCACCTCGGCCTCGCTCACGCCCTTGATCGCCGAGAACGGCACGCGCAGCGCGTATCCCTTGCCGATCTCCTCGATCCTGAAGTCCTTGAGCCGTCTGGGCAGGTCGCCTCCGCCGTCGGGGTCGACGCGGAGCCGCACGCGCGGGCCCAGGCGCTCCACCCGCCAGTCCTTGGCCGACTTGTTCACGTCGAGCGGGAGGATCTCCACCCCGCACTGCCTGGCCTCGTCGATGATGACGCGCGGCGGGTACATGCCGGGATCGTGCGTCAGCACTCCGGCGAAGAACGCCGCCGCGTGGTGCCGCTTGAGCCAGGCCGACTGGTAGGTGGGCAGCGCGAACGCCGCCGCGTGCGCCTTGCAGAACCCGAACCCGCCGAACGCGTCGAGCACCTTCCAGGCCCGTTCCACGGCCTGGTCGTCGAACCCGTTCGCCCTGGCCAGCGGCACGAAGTGGTTGCGCACCCGGTCGCGGCCCTCCGGGGTGCCGAGGGTGCGCCGCAGCGTCTCGGCGAACGACAGGTCCCTGCCCGTCATCACCTCGATGATCCTGAGCACCTGCTCGTGGAAGACCACCACGCCGTGCGTCTCCTTCAGCGGGCCGCGCAGCCGCTCGTGCGGGTAGTACGGCTTGCGCCACCCGTGCCTGGCCTCCAGGTAGGGGGTGACCATGTCGGAGTTGACCGGCCCCGGCCTGAACAGGGAGATGTCCACGATCAGGTCGTGCATCGTGCGCGGCTCCAGCTTGGCGACCAGCTCGCGCTGGCCCGGCGACTCGATCTGGAAGCAGCCGAGGGTCCGGCCGGTGCAGATCATGTCGTACGTCGCCTGGTCGTCGTGCGGGACGTACTGGACGCCGGGGTCGGCGCCGCTCTGGCTGTCGAGCTCGACCACGACGTCGTCCACCCGCTCGATCTCGGTCAGCGCGTAGGCCAGCGCCGACTGCATCCGCACGCCGAGCACGTCGAGCTTGAGCAGCCCGGCCTCCTCCACGTCGTCCTTGTCGAACTGCGACATCGGGAACTCCAGCAGGCTGCGTTCGACGGGGGTGCGGTCGCGCAGCCCGGAGTTGCCGATCAGCACCCCGCACGGGTGCAGCGCGATGTGCCTGGGCAGCCCGTCGAGCTTCTCCGCCAGCCGGAACACCCGCTCCAGCCCGGCCTCGCCGAGCCGGCTCTCGCGCAGCTCGGGCAGGTCGCTCAGCGAGGCGGTGATCTGCCTGGCCCTGATGTGCGGGAACGCCTTGGCGATCGCGTCGATCTCGTGCGGCGGCAGTCCCATGGCGCCGGCCACGTCGCGGATGGCGCTGCGGGCCCGGTAGGTCTCCATCATGGACACGCAGGCCACCCGCGACTCGCCGTAGCGGTCGAAGATCGCCTTGTAGCAGTCGAGCCGGCGCGCGGACTCCACGTCCACGTCGATGTCCGGCAGCCCGATGCGGCCCTCCGACAGGAAGCGCTCCATGAGCAGGCCGTGGTCCAGCGGGTTCACCTCGCCGATGCCGATGAGGTAGTTGACCAGGCTGCCCGCTCCGGAGCCGCGGATCGCGCAGCGGATGCCCATCTCCCTGATCATGTCGGTGATGCCAGCAACGGCTATGAAATATCCGGACAGGCGCTTCTTTTCGATGATGTCCATCTCGGCGCCGAGGCGCTCCCTGGCGTCCCGGGAGCGCTCCAGACCGCGCACGGCCAGCCCGTCCTCGACCCGGTGGCGCAACAACGGCACCGGGTCGCGGCCGATCTCCGGCAGGTGCAGGTCCGGCGGGCTCTTGCGCAGCGCGAGCAGCTCCGTCGCCTCCAGCGCGCAGGCCTCCGCGATCTGCCGCGTGGTGTGCAGCAGCCTGGCGGCCCTGTCCTGGTCGGAGCCGCAGATCTTGGCGGCCACCTGCCACATCTCCTTGCCGCTCTTGAGGTAGGCGTGCGAGGTGGTGCGCTCCAGGTGGCGCGGATGCAGCGGGACGAGCTGGCGCGCCGCGTCGAGCACGTCGCCGACCTGGTGGTCGGCGGGATCCAGGTAGCGGACGGCATTGGTCAGCACGGCCGGCACGCCCGTGGCCTCGGCCAGGGACAGCATGCGCAGGGCCGTGGTGGCGTCGTGGAAGCCGTACTGGTCGACCAGCTCCACCGCCACCCCCGGCAGCACCGAGCGCCACAGGCCGAGCAGCATCCTGGCCCGGTCGTCACGCCTGGCCGCCACCGCGCGTCCCACGTCGGAGCGAGGGCCGAGGAGCACCACCAGCCCGCCGTCACCGGCGTCGTCCCAGTCGCCGATCAGCTCGCGGGTCACCCGCGGCTCGCCGCGCTCGCCCGCGTAGTGGGCGGCCGTGACCAGGCGGGCCAGGCGGGACCAGCCGCGCGAGCGGGCCAGCACGGTGACCCGGTCCTGGGCGCCGGGACCGGTCCTGGGCCGCCGCCGGTCGTCGGAGACCGTGCCGGAGACCGTGCCGGAGACCGTGCCGGAGACCGTGTCGCCGAGCGCGAAGTTCACCCCGAACACCGGCGCGATCCCCGCCTCGGCGCAGGCCTGGGCGTGCTTGATCGAGCCGTAGAGCCCGTCGCGGTCCGTCAGCGCCAGGATGTCCATCCCGTGCTCGGCCGCCCGCTCCACCAGCGCCTTCGGGAAGGCGGTGCCGTAGCGCATCGAGTAGGCGGAGCTCACGTTGAGGTGCGGGAACGGCGGCGCCATCAATCCCACGCCCGCATGAGCAGCCAGCCTCCGCTGGCGGTGTCGAACCTCAACTCGTACGAGCCGACCTCGCGCCCCGGGCTCGCCTCGACCCGCCAGAACCTGCGCTCACCGGGGTCGACCTCGCTGGTCTTCCACCACTCGCGCGCGACCACCCAGTGGTCGAGGACGCGGCGGACGAGATAGAGGCGGTCACGCCAGACGAACTGGGTCGGCTCCCCGTCCCTGGTCCACACCTCTATCGGATCGCCATAGAGTCTGCTCAAGACGCTTCTCCCCGCGGCTCTGGTTCGTATGCTGAGCCACCCGGGGGAAGGCGGGCGCTATGAATCGAACATATGTTCTCAAGCGCCGAAGTGCAAGTCGCCGGCCCGCCTTACGAGCGGGTTGGCGACCAACGAGTTGCGGATGCTGAAGGCCACGCTGCCCGCCCGGTAGCGGTCGTCGGAGCACTCCACCGGCCGGCCCTCGTAGGTGGTGGTGACGCGGCGCTGGCGCAGCAGCGGGCTGCCGCGCCGGATCCCGAGCAGCCGGGCGTCCTGCGCGCCCGCCGGGACCGCGTCGATGAGGTGCTCGCCGTAGGCGAACACCAGCCCGGACGAGTCGTAGAGCGCCTCGGTGACCGACTCGCAGTCCGGCGGCAGCGCCTCGACCGCGGCGGCGATCCAGCTCGCGTACGCCGTCCGCTCCACCAGCACCGGCTCGCCCTCCAGCGACCGGATCCGCAGCACGTCGAGCACCTCCTCGGCGCCGAGCCTGGCGGCCTCGACCGCGCTCGGCGGCCTGCGGCGCTGGAGGATCACCTGGCCGCCGAAGCGGTAGCCGTTGGCGCGCGCCCACTGGGCGAAGCTGTGCAGCTCGGCGAAGCTCTGGCTGCGCGCGTTGCCGAGCACGATGCGCCTGGCCCCCTGCCTCGATCCCACCAGTCCCTCGGCGACGAGCACGGCGACCGCCTGCCGCACGGTGCCCCTGGCCGCGCGGTGGCGTGCGGCCAGCTCCGCCTCCGAGGGCAGCTGCGCGCCGACCGGGTGGACACCGGCGAGGATCTCCTCGCGCAGGTCATCGGCGATCCGTTCATAGCGCGCAACCATCCGCGCCCCTCCCAGTTCACGAAAGAGCAATGTTTATGCGACTTACTGGTGCTCGCTTGTTTGTACAAGTTCCCCTAAATTCTTTCCACACCCCCGGAGTGGAGGCCACGTGTTCACACCTCGCGCTCGTGTGGCAGGCGTCATCGCCGCCCTGACTGTCATCACCGCGGCGTGCGGCGCCGCGCCAGGAACCCAGCAGCCCTCGGCCTCGGAAGGCGGCGTGAACGCGCGCACCGCCACCTCCGCCGCCGACTTCGGCGGGCTCGACAAGCTCGTCGAGGCGGCCAAGAAGGAGGGCAACCTCCACGTCATCGCGCTCCCGCCCGACTGGGCCAACTACGGCGAGATCATCAAGACCTTCGAGGCCAAGTACGGCATCAAGATCGAGAGCGAGGATCCCGACGCCGCCAGCGCCGACGAGATCAACGCCGTCAAGACCCGCAAGGGCCAGGACCGGGCCCCCGACGTGCTCGACCTCGGCCAGTCATTCGCGATCAGCGGCGCCACCGAGGGCCTGTTCGCGCCGTACAAGGTGCAGACGTTCGACAAGATCCCCGAGGGCCAGAAGGAGCCCACCGGGCTCTGGACCAACGACTACGGCGGCTACATCTCGATCGGCTGCGACGCCAAGAAGATCACCACCTGCCCGACGAGCTTCGCCGACCTGCTCAAGCCGGAGTACAAGGGCAAGGTCGCGCTGAACGGCAACCCGACCAAGTCGGGCTCGGCCTTCGCCGGCGTCTACGCCGCCTCGATCGCCAGCGGCGGCTCCTTCGACGACATCCAGCCGGGCATCGACTTCTTCAAGAAGCTGAAGGACGCGGGCAACTTCAACCCGGTCGAGACCACCCCGGCGACGATCGAGAAGGGCGAGACCCAGATCAGCATCGACTGGGACTACAACAACGCCGCCTACGCCCCGCAGATGACCGCCAAGGGCATCGACTGGAAGGTGAACGTGCCGAGCGACGGCAAGTACTTCCAGATGTACGCCCAGGCCGTCAACAAGGACGCCCCGCACCCGGCGGCCGCCCGCCTGTGGCAGGAGTTCCTCTACAGCCCCGAGGGCCAGAACCTCTACCTGAAGGGCTTCGCCAGGCCGGTCCTGCTGCCCGTGATGGAGTCCGACGGCACGGTCGACAAGGCCGCCGCCGAGGCCCTGCCCGAGGTCGAGGGCACGCCCACGTTCCCCACGACCGAGCAGGTCGACGCGGCCAAGGCCAAGCTGGCCGGCGGCTGGGACGCCGCGATCTCCGGATGACGCGGTCCAGGGGGTGGCTCGGCGCGCTGCCCCTGCTCGCCTTCTACGCGTTCGTCTTCGGCCTGCCGCTGGCGGCCCTGCTGGTGGGCGCCTTCACCTCGCAGGGCCGGCCGACCCTGGCCAACATGCGGCAGAGCCTGGAGGGCGGCAACCTCACCTCGATCGCCGGCAGCGTCCAGGTGTCGGCCGTGGTGGCGCTGCTGGGGGCCGTGCTCGGCACGTTCCTCGCCTACGCGGTGGTCACCTCCAGGTTCGCGGCGCTGCGCCACTCGGTGCTGACGGCCTCCGGCGTGCTGGCCAACTTCGGCGGCGTCCCGCTGGCCTTCTTCTGGGTGGCAACGCTGGGCAACTCCGGGGTGGTCAGCGGGCTGCTGGGGCTGCCGTCGGGCGCCCTCTACACCTTCTGGGGCCTGGTCGTGGTCTACCTGTACTTCTCGGTCCCGCTGATGGTGCTGGTCATGGCACCGGCGCTGGACGGGCTGCGGCCGCAGTGGCGGGAGGCGGCGGCCAACAACGGCGCCACCTCCTGGCACTACTGGCGTTACGTCGGTCTGCCCGTGCTGACGCCTGCCCTGCTCGGCGGCGTGGTGCTGCTGTTCGGCGGGGCGTTCGCCGCCTACGCCACGGCGGCGGCCATGGGCGCGGGCACCGTCGTACCCCTGGTCACGCTCAAGATCGCGAACGCGCTGACCAGTGACGTGCTCATCGGCCAGGAGAACGTCGCGCTCGCCCTCAGCCTCAACATGATCGTCATCGCCGGCCTGGTGATGGCCGTATACCTGCCGCTGCAGAGGAGGAGCACCCGATGGCTGCGGTGACGGGCCTGGAGCAGCCGCTGGTGACCGCCTCGCCCCGGACCGCCCGGCCGCGCGCCTGGCGGGCCGTGGTGCTGCTGCTGGCCGGGCTCTACTTCCTGGTGCCGCTCGGCGCCTCGCTCTGGTACACGATCTACACCCCCACCATGGGAGTGTCGTTCGAGGCCTACGGCGAGCTGCTCACGGCCGAGGGCTTCGCCTCCAGCCTGGCGCTCTCCCTGGGACTCGGCCTGGCGACCATCGCGCTGGTCCTGCTGCTGACGCTGCCGGCGATGCTCGCCGTACGGCTCAGCGCGCCGCGGCTGCGGCCGGTGATGGAGGTGCTGTGCACCCTGCCGCTGGTCGTGCCGCCGATCACGTTCGTGGCCGGGCTCGGCACCTCGCTGCGCACCGGGGCCGAGGTGCTGGCCCCGACGCCGTTCTGGGCCACGCTGATCGCGGTCCAGGACCCGGCCTTCCCGATCGTGCTCGTGCTGGCGTACGTCGTCCTGGTGCTGCCGTTCGTCTACCGGTCGCTGGACGCCGGGCTGCGCACCATGGACGTGCGGACGCTGGTCGAGGCCGCCCGCAACCTGGGGGCGTCGTGGCCGCACGTGCTGCTGCGCGTGGTCGTGCCCAACCTGCGCTCGGCCCTGGCCAGCGCCTCGTTCCTCACGCTCGCCCTGGTCTTCGGCGAGTTCACCGTGGCCAGGCTGCTCGGCTACCAGCCGTTCGCGGTGTGGATCGTGACCATCTCCGGCTCCCGGGGCCAGGTGTCGGTCGCGGTCTCGATCCTCAGCCTGCTGCTCATCTGGCTGCTGCTGCTCGCGGTCTCCAGCGCCTTCGGTAGGGAGAAGAAATGACGTCCAAGGTGGAGTTCCGCGACCTGCGGCGGATCTTCGGCAAGACGGTCGCGCTGGACGGCCTCGACCTGACCATCGAGCCCGGCGAGTTCGTGGCGCTGCTCGGCCCGTCAGGCTGCGGCAAGACGACCGCGCTGCGGTGCGTGGCCGGCTTCGAACGGCCCGACTCCGGGGCCGTGCTCGTCGACGGCAAGGACATCACCGACGTCCCCGCCAACAAGCGCGACGCCGGCATGGTCTTCCAGTCCTACTCGCTCTTCCCCAACCTCAACGCCCGCGACAACGTCGCCTTCGGCCTGCGGGTCCGCCGCGTGCCGGTCGCGGTGCGGCGCGCGAAGGCGGACGAGCTGCTGGAGCTGGTCGGACTGCCGGCACACGCCGACCGCTTCCCGCACCAGCTCTCCGGCGGCCAGCAGCAGCGCGTCGCCCTGGCCCGCGCCCTCGCCCTCGAGCCGCGCGTGCTGCTGCTCGACGAGCCGCTGTCCGCGCTGGACGCCAAGGTACGGGTCGCGCTGCGCGAGGAGATCCGCCGCCTCCAGCTCGACCTCGGCATCACCACCATCTTCGTCACCCACGACCAGGAGGAGGCCCTGTCGATCGCCGACCGGGTCGCGGTGCTGCGCGACGGCCGCCTGGAGCAGGTCGGGGCGCCCGCCGAGGTGTACGACCGGCCGGCCACGCCGTTCGTGGCCGAGTTCGTCGGCACCATGAACCACCTCGCCGGGCGGGTCTCAGGCACCGGCTCCGTCACGGTGCTCGGACGCACCCTGCCCATCGACGGGCCCGCCCCGGCCGACTCCGACGTGGACGTCCTCATCCGGCCCGAGGCCGTACAGGTGACTCCCGCCGAGGACGGCGCGGCCGAGGTGCTGGTGGCCTCGTTCCGCGGCGCGTCCGTCCGCCTCCGGCTGGCCCTGGAAGGCGGCGAGGTCCTCGCCGACGTGCCCGGCCACGAGGCGGTACGGCTCACGCCCGGCACCCGGGTCACCGTGCGCCTGGTCGAACGCCCGGTCCTGGTGGCCCCCCGCACGGTCACCGTCCCCGTTCCCGTCATCGAACCCGCAGATGCCGTCTGACCTGCCTACCGGCGAGGCCCTCCAGGCCGTGCTGTTCGACATGGACGGCACCCTGGTGGACACCGAGCCGCTCTGGTGGCAGGCCACGGCGTCGGTGGCCCGCACGCTCGGCTTCGAGTTGGGCCCCGCCGACACGCCGCACGTCCTCGGCCACACGGTCGAGGACACCGCCGCCCACCTCCTGTCCGCCCGGCCCCCCTCTCGGCCCGCGGAGTCCACCACCGATCTGATCCGGCTCCTCACGGAGTCGTTCGCCCGGCGCGTCGAGCGGAGCGCCCGGGTCATGCCGGGCGCACCGGACCTGCTGCACCAGCTCAGCGCCGCCCGCCTGCCCACCGCGCTGGTGAGCGCCTCCCCCCGCAGCATCGTCGATCTGGTGCTGCCGAGGCTGGGACACCGCTTCGACCACGTCGTCGCGGCCGAGGACACCGCACGCGGCAAGCCGTACCCGGACCCGTACCTGGAGGCGGCGCGCCGGCTCGGCGCCGACCCGGGCCGCTGCGTCGCCGTAGAGGACAGCCCGACGGGCATCACGGCCGCCACCGCCGCGGGCTGCCGCGTCCTCGCGGTCACCCCGGAGGACGGCCTGCCTTCCTTACGCCAGATCCGCGAGCGCTGAACTCGGGCCCATCATGCGTTTTCAAGCCTTCACACGGAGAAACTCTTCCTAAGCGGCGTCGAAAGTGTAGCCTGACTGCAGGCTAGCGGGCGGGAAGAGGATCGTCGTGCTGTTGCGCTTCAGAGTGGCCAACCATCGGTCCATCCGTGATGAGCAGACACTTTCCCTCGTCGCCGTGCCTCGCCGAGGTGAGAGCGGAGAACTTGGCACCGTCCGGGTCGCAGGCATCTACGGGGCGAACGCCTCCGGTAAGTCCAACGTCCTCAGCGCGTTGATGTGGATGATCAGCGCAATCCGGTCGTCCCACACCCAGTGGGAGCCGGTTGGCGGAGTGCCCCGGCAGCCGTTCAAACTGTCGGAGGCCGGAAGGACAGCCGCGTCGTTCTTCGAGCTGGACTTCCTGCACGAGGAGCAGCGTTACTCCTATGGCTTCGAAGTCGACGACACGCATGTCCTGGGCGAGTGGCTCTATGCGTTCCCGCACGGCCGGAAGAAGAAGCTGTTCGAACGGTCGGGCGTCGATGACATCACCTTCGGCCGCGCTCTCACCGGGGAAAACCAGCGCATTCGCCGCCTTACCCGGCCCAACTCGCTCTACCTGTCCGCCGCGGCGTCCAACAACCACCACCTGCTCGGCGCCCTGTACGCGGCTCTGATCGGGAAGGTGATGTTCGCACAGCATGGCGAGGAAGACGAAAAGCTCCGCCTCCACCTCACGAAGTTCCTGCTGAACGAGACGGATTTCGCACCAGCTCTCAACAAGCTGCTGCAACTCGCGGATCTCGGCGTGGAGCGGGCCGAGATCATGGAGAGGCCGAACGATCCGATGCTGGACGAGTTCGCCGGACCCTCTCCAGACGATCTCGCCGATTCGTCGTCCGAAGCGGCGCTCAGAGCGCTCCGCGCACGAGTTGTGCTGCGTAGATCGTCTGGCGGCGTGTCGCTCAGTCTGGAGGAGGAGAGCGCGGGCACCAGAGCCTGGCTCTCCCTGCTCGGCCACGCACTCCTCAGCCTGCGAGGAGATGGCGTGCTCGTCACTGACGAGATCGACTCGAGCCTGCACCCGCTCCTCAGTTCAAGCCTCATCCGGATGTTCAAGGACCCGTTGATCAACAAGCGCAGGGCCCAGCTGATCTTCGCGTCGCACGACACGACACTGCTGGGCTCGATGCTCGAAGACGAGATCATGGCCAGGGACGAGGTCTGGTTCACCGAGAAGGACGACTCCGGCTCGACCAGCCTCTACTCACTCGCCGAATTCCACCCAAGGCGCGACGAGAACGTCGAACGCGGCTACCTTCAGGGCCGCTACGGCGCGGTTCCGTACCTCAACTTCGACAGCATCCGCGAAGTCTTCCGGGAAGGGAGCGGCGCGACAAGTGAGCCCCAGGCGTAGCCCCCCGCGCCTTGACCGTCCCACCGGCCTGGGCCGTGACCCGGCCTCCCTGGTGGCGTACGCCGTCCGCGAGCGCGACAGGAAGGAGAAGGAGGCGCGGGGTCAGCGAGACGCCAACCTCGCCTACGACGAAGTTTGGTGTGTGGTCGACGTGGACGACCACGACACGCTGGACCAGGCCATGGCCGCCGCCCGCAAGGGACAGGTGAATCTTGCGATCTCCCGTCCGTGCTTCGAACTGTGGATCCTGTATCACTTCGAGACATGCACGGCCGCGTGCGACTCCCATCAGATCAGCCGCAAACTCAGAAAACACATCAAGGACTACGACAAGCGCCTGGGGCGTGACTTCCCCTTCGCCAGCCATGAGATCGCCCGCGAACGCGCCCAGCGGGCGGACCCTGATCACTGCGAGCCCAATCGCAAGGGGCGGAATCCGTCCACCAATGCCTGGCTGATCGTGGAGGTCATACGCCAGTCGGGCAGAAATCGGTAAGCTAGCGCGCCGTGAGCGGTGAAACATCCCACATCGGGCGCTACAGGCTGCTGCGAGTGCTGGGCCGGGGTGGGATGGGCACGGTGCATCTCGCCGAAGACCCCTCCGGGCAACAGGTCGCGATCAAGGTGATCAATCCGGAGCTCAGCCAGCACGAGCAGTTCCGCATGCGTTTTCGCAGGGAGGCCGACGCCGCCCGGCGGGTGCGCCGGTTCTGCACGGCCGCGGTGCTGGAGGCGACGCTCGACGGCGACCAGCTCTGCGTCGTCACCGAGTACGTGCCCGGCCCCAACCTGGAGCAGGCCGTACAGCAGTCAGGGCCGCTTCGTGGGTCCAGCCTGGACGCGCTGGCCGTCAGCGTGGCCACCGCCCTCACCGCGATCCACGGCGCCGGCGTGGTGCACCGCGACCTGAAGCCGTCCAACGTGCTGCTCTCCCCCGTCGGGCCCAGGGTGATCGACTTCGGCATCGCGCGCGCCCTGGACACCCTGGGCGGCGTCACAGGCACCGGCGAGCTCATCGGCACGCCCCGCTACATGGCGCCCGAGGTGCTGCGCGGCGACCCGGTGTCGCCCGCGTGCGACGTGTTCTCGTGGGGGTGCCTGATCGCGTACGCCGCCAGCGGGCGCTCGCCGTTCGGCGGCGAGACGCTGCCGGCGATCGTCTACCAGGTGCTCAACACCGAGCCGAACCTCGACGACGTCGAGCCGGGCCTGCGCGAGCTGGTCAAGGCGGCGCTGTACAAGGACCCGGCCATGCGCCCCACCGCGCAGCAGCTCCTCGACCACCTCGTGGGCCGCTCGGCCGCCCCCGAGCAGGCGGCGCACACGGTCCAGGTGGCGTGGCAGAAGGCGACCACCCCGCTGACCGGCGCCGCGCCGTACGGTCCCCGCAAGCACCGGGGCAGGCTCTACGCGGGGATCGCGGTGGCGGCGGCCGTCGTCGTGGCCATCGCGGCGACGGCGTGGGCGACACTGTCGCCCAGCGGCCCTCCCGACCTCACCGTCCTCTATCGGGAGGACTTCACCCAGACCACCGGCGGCTGGCCGGGCACCTACGACCCGGAGGCCAGCACCAGCTACGGCTACCGCACCGACGGCACCTACGGGCTCGACGTGGAGAAGGACTACGAGGAGCGCTGGGGGCAGGCGGCCATCCCGTTCCTCCTCGAAAAGCCCACCACCACCCCCGACCCGTCCGCCACACCCACGCCGATGCTGCCCGAGACCGTGCTCATCGCCGTGACAGCCGAGATCAAGCAGGTCACAGGCAACGGCGAGTACGGCGTCTACTGCCACGCGTCCGACGACAAGAGCTACTACGAGTTCGGCCTCGACACCGCCGGCAACGCCCGCATCCGCCGTATCGTCGACGGCTCCGGCGGCACCCTCACCCAGCCCGCGAAGGTGGGCGAGCTGAAGGGGAAGATCAGGATCGAGGCCGCCTGCGAGCAGACGGGCTCCGCGATGCGGCTGACCATGTGGGTGAACGGGGACCGCGTCCAGCAGGCCGAAGACCCCAACGGCATCGGCAACGGCGGGGTGGGGTTGTTCGCCCGCACACCCAAGGACAGCCAGTCGGTACTTAAGACCACATGGGACGACTTCGAGCTGCGAGGACCGAAGGTGCAGCCGTAGAACCCCGTTCGAGCTCATCTCACCGAGCGCGGGTGGGCGGATTGTTCGCGGGAGATGCGGTCAAACAGCGTGCGGGTGGAGACGCCAGGAAGCACGCTTGTGCTGGTATTCGCTCACCGCAGCCATGATCACACTGATCTGGACCACAGTTTCTGGTCCAGCAAGGACGGCGTCTCCCCATTCACGGATGAGTGCCGTGGGTTTGACCCCGCGTTCTTGTGCCCGTTCCCGAACTCGATCCATACGGGCTTGGGCTGCCCCAAAGAAGTCACGATCATCACTTCGTCGGCGGGAACCGGTTCCCCCGGTCCAGGCGGCCAACCTCGCCGCCGACCTGGACGCCTGGACGCGACCGCTCCGCCTGCATGACGACCACACCGGGCCCGCGCCGAGCCGCAAACCCTGCGCTACTGCCTATGGCATCTGAACACGCCCACCAGCGCATCCTCAAGATCAGCACCAGCTTGGCCGTGGAAGCACGCCTTCCTCACCTGTCGGCAACGCCTCTGCGCCGGTGTACCTGACCAGCCCGAACCCGCCCCAACACCCTGGGAAGGAGGAACCTCACCGCACCGCGGCCCCGTGGAAGCCGCCGCCCACCCGAGCAGCTCGGGCGACACCACGCGCCACACAGAACGAGAAACAGGACGATCAGGCCTGGGTGCAGGCCATCCAGACTCCTCGAACCACCCCATCTGCGTCAGGAACGACGGCGGACAGTTCTCGCAAATCGGAGGTAGCCACCATGAAATTCATGCCTTGGTCAACCAACTCCTGAAGATCATCGACTCCCCAATGGTGGGCAGCGTACGTCAACCGGCCCGGGGTGAGCGGAGCCCTGAAGGCGGTGAAGTCTTCTTCCTTAAGAGCCGGATTGAGATGCAGGTCCGGATCAATTGCAACGCACAGCAGGGATCGAGGTTGAACCGACTGGCAGATTTCGTCGATATTATCCGGATTTAGCAGAAACCAATTGCACCCGTAATCGCCGTGCGCCCAACGCTCGCACAGCAATACCACAGCCGTCTCCGCAGCCGATCTGATCGACGTCCAGAAACTGTCATCTGCGGAGGCTTCAACTATTTGGATATCGTCCGGGAAGTCCGGCACCCGATTGCACCATTGCAGGCGCAGCGCTTCTCTGCCCAGGTCGGCCAGTTTGTCGGCACTGCCACGGGTCATGTAGATATTTACATAGCCGTTGTAACCTATGGCAATATGAAGGCCGGGCGCGGTGAAATCACAGTACGGCGACACTCCTGCCAGCATGTCAACAACCATTTTGATCGCTCCAGCCAGGTCGAGCTCCACTCCATTTCGAAGCGATGAGTGTCTAGTCGGCAATGGCTCAGGAACCCGCAGATCAGCAACCTCCAGCGACTCCACGCCGGTTGTCTTCACAACCTTCCATAGGGTGTCACGCAGCCTTGCGGAGTACTCCTCCCATCCGGGCGCGTCGGCAAGGCGCTCTGCAACAGCATCATCTGCTGGCCCCACGACCAGTTCTTCCGTTACTTCGCTATCCATTTCAGTCCCAATAGATGGCCGTTGTCCGAGATAAGCAGATCATAGGTTCCATCACGGCCAGCGTCAGTGGTCGTTCGGAACGGCTTTTCAAAATTAGCCCCCTTGAATATACCCCCCTTATGTCCAGTCTTATCCCAGGTAATATAGCGCGGCTGTCCGGCTTTCGCCTTCTTGTTTTCCCATATGTAAGCTCCGGTGACGGATCTCTCCCCCTTCTTCTTGGTATACCCGAGAGCTCTAGCGATATCGTCAGCCGCCTTGTTCGATATGCAGTTTATATTATCGTTGTGAACGAGAAGGTCGGTTGCTCCAGCGCTTACATAGTAGGTGTGAACATCGGCCACCGAGAGGTTGTGAACGCGCTGAGCTGCCGTCTGTCGGCGGACGGAGTCGACTCGCACCCAGGTTCCAGCAGAAGTCTGGAGCCACTGCCCAGGTTGAAGATCAACGGCGTCGACCCACTTCCGAAGCGCTGGAACCCAGAAGGGATGCTCTGCTGTTGCTATCAGGGATGAGCCGTGCTCATCCCTGGCACTGTCCGATGTCACCGTAATCTCGACGAGGTCCTTGGTTCCGGTGCCAACTATGAGATGAGCAACCTCCTGGGCTGCCGTTTCGTCTGTGAGCGGGTCAGTGGCCGACACCTTGTCCCCGACCACTATCTTCTCGATCGACTTATGGCTTCCGTCTGCCATCAATACTAAGGTTCCGGCTACAAAGCTATTACACAGCCGCTTTCCGAGTTTGGCTGCGTCGTCAACCTTCGGAGATATTTTCCCGAGTTGCCCGAGCGCCTTGCTGACGCCTTTTGAGGCGACCCCGCCTCCCGGCACAAAGCTACCTAGCATCATGAAACAGGAAGAATAATCTCCCTGCTGACAGGCCATGGCATCTGCAAAGATGAAGTCGACTGCGCCGGACAGAATGGTAGAGACCCAATTGTCGGAACCACTTTTCCGCGCCCTCATCTGAACTAAAAGACGTTTCTCCTCATCGGAGATGCCGAGTTTTGCCTGCCATTCTCCACAGAGAGATACTGACGCGGGTTCAACGAGGCAGCCTTGCATGAATTTCCGCGACATGACGAGATTATCTGCAGCCTTTTGCATGGCTGCACATTCCTTCTTACCCCTAGCTCTCTCACACGCCTGCTTATCCAAGAGTCCAGGCGCGTCAGGAACCGACGCTCCTGCTGATGACCGTCCGCCAGAAGTAAGGAATTGCCACAGGGCCGCGAGTTCTTCGCCGGTGAGGCCCATTTCGAAGGCCGCCCGGTACGCTGCGCGCTTCTTTAGGCTTGCCTTGTCCCAATCCTCAGGCTTGGCCGTGTGATCACCCAGGATGTAATTGTCCAGGATGAAATTCTCGAAATACCACTGAGGGTCGAGTTCGGCGATCCGGCCGGGGTCGCCCCTGTTCTGCTCGCCCCAGGAGTAGAGGTTTTCGTAGGGAACGGGATCACTACAGGCTGACCAGTCGCAGCTGCCGCCCCCGTTGTACGACGACCAGTCGGTTCCGGAGTTCCAGTCGAGGTGGCCGCCGCTGCCGGGGGTGCCGGTGACCGTCGCGTGGCCGGTGGGGTCGGTGCCGGTCATGGGTGAGGCGTTGGCGTAGGTGTAGCGGTTGGCCTGGACCGACGGGTTGGGCGACAGGGTCATGGTGTCGCGGCTGGTGAAGGTGCCGGTGCCGGGCTGGTACCAGCGGGCGTGCATGTTGGCCTTGCCGGTGTCGGGGTCGGTGTATGCGCCTTGGTAGCCGAGGTTGGTCTTGACGCCGGTCTGGTCGGTGATCGCGCCGAAGGGGTCGTAGGCGGTGGTGGTGGCCAGGGCGGTGGTGCTGTAGGTGGCTACGAGGTCGCCGTGCAGGTCGGTCAGGGTAGCGTGGGCGGGGTTGGCGCCCTCCTGCTGGCCGAGCAGGGCGCCGAAGGCGTCGCGGCCGTAGCGGGCCTGGAGGCCGCCGAGTGTGTCGATGATGGCGGCGAGATTGTTGCTGAGGCCTGAGTAGGCGAAGGTCTGCTTGTTGACGCCTCTGATGCGGGAGGTGAGACGGTCGAGGGCGTCGTAGCTGTAGACGCTGTCGCCGTCGGCGATGAGCCGGTCGAAGGCGTCGAAGGTGAGCTGGGTGGTGGTGCCGTTCTTGGCCTCGGTCGCCAGGGTGCCGCGCGGGGTGTAGGTGTAGGTGCTGCCGTCGCCGCTGGTCATCCGGTTGCGCTCGTCGTAGGCGTAGGTCTTGTCGCCGGCTTTGGTGCGGTTGCCGGCCGCGTCCCATTCGTAGGCGGTGCTCGCCCCGCCGGGGGCGGTCCAGGAGGTGAGGCGTCCGGCGTGGTCGTAGCCGTAGGTGTTGGCGCCCGCCCCGGCAGTGCCGGCGGTGGTCTTGGTGGTGAGGTTGTCGTCCTTGTCCCACCCGTAGGTGATCTTCGCTAGCTGGGTGCCGGTGCCGGCGCCCTTGTTCAGGGTGTGGGTGTGCGGCCGGTCGAGGTCGTCGTAGGTGAACGACTGGGTGTCGGTCGTGGTGGTGCCCTGGACGGCGGTCAGCGAGGCGAGGTTGCTGGCCTTGTCGTAGCCGTAGGTGAGCTTGCGGCCGGTGACCGGGTCGGTGGCGGTGTCCAGGCGGCTGGCTTTGTCCCAGGTGAAGGTCGCGGTGCCGGCGGCGTCGACGCGCTGGGTGGGGTTGCCCAGCAGGTCGTAGGCGTAGGCGCTCTGCTGGGTGGTGCCCTTCAGGATGCTCAGCGGCAGGCCGCGGTCGTTGTAGTCGACGGTGAGGTCGCCGATGGCGGTGGTGCGGCCGGCCGGGTCGTAGCCGAAGGTCCGCTCGGCGCTGGCGGCTCCGCCTCCGCCGCCGGTCTCCTCGGCGAGGCGGCCCAGGTGGTCGAACTCGCGGTCGATGCGTACCCCGCCTGGCTGCAAGGTGGCGACCGAGTTGCCCGCCGCGTCGTAGACGGAGGTCCAGGTACGGTCGGCGGCAGCCGGATGGGCGGCGGTGGCGGGTTCGGTGAGAGTCTCGATCAGGCCGAGGCTGTTGTAGGTGGACCAGGTGGCGTTGCCCCGGCCGTCGGTCAGGCGGGTGCGCGCGCCGGTGGCGTCGTAGCCGAACCCGGTGGTGATCGACTCACTACTTGAGACCGGCTCGATCAGCGAGGTGACCCGGTTGAGGGCGTCGTAGGTCTGCCGGGTGAGGTGGCCTTCGGGCGAAGTAGCGGTGATCTGGTTGCCCGCCAGGTCGTAGGTGGAGGTGCTGGTGCGCAGCACGGTGCCGGCGGAGTCCAGGTCCTTGGCACCGATCTGGCGGCCGGCCAGGTCATACTCCAGCGTGGTGGCGTTGTTCCGCGGATCGGTGGCCGTTACCGCTCTGCCCGCCAGGTCGTACGTCACGGTGGACTTGTTGATCATCGGGTCGGTCGTGGAGGTGACCTCCCCGGCGGCGTTCACCGTGTGCTCGGTGCTCTTGTTGCCCGGCGCGACCGCCTTGAGGAGATGCCCGGCGTCGTTGTAGGTCAGGGTGGTGGTGGCGACCGTGGCCGTGGGTTTGCGCTCGATCTCCGTCGCGGTGATCTGCCGGCCGAGGTCGTCGTAGGTGGCCTCGACTCGGGCACCGGTCGGGTCGAGGCCGGCCAGCTTCTCCCCCACCAGGTCGTACTCGGCGACCCAGCGGCCCGGGGTCTGCCCGTCCGGCGCCGGGTCGGTCACGCGGACCTGGCGACCGAGCTTGTCGTACTCGAACGTGGTGGTGAAGCCACGCGGGTCGGTGGTCGAGATGAGCTGTCCGGCCGGGTCGTAGGCATGACTGGTGGTGGGGGTGACGGCGGTG
Source organism: Nonomuraea sp. LPB2021202275-12-8 (assembly GCF_037044575.1). Taxonomy (NCBI): domain Bacteria; kingdom Bacillati; phylum Actinomycetota; class Actinomycetes; order Streptosporangiales; family Streptosporangiaceae; genus Nonomuraea; species Nonomuraea sp. LPB2021202275-12-8. The sequence continues at coordinate 136,875 of NZ_JBAHWD010000015.1, forward strand.
CCGCCCGGCGGCGTGTAGCTGGGGGCGATCTGACTGGTCAGACGTCCGGCCTTGTCGAAGACCGAGGTGACGGTACGGCCTTCGGCGTCGCTCTCGTGCGTCTGGACGCCCAGGGTGTCGTAACCGAACGCGGCTTTCGGCTGCGCAGCCCCGGCCGTGCCCGCCTTGTCCACCTGCACCTGCGGGCCGCTCACCTGCACGACGCGGCCCAGCAGGTCGTGGCGCATGGTGGAGGTGAAGTCGGCCTTGGTCGCGCCTTCGGCGTTGCCGCGTGGGTCGGTGACCGCGATGGCCAGGCCGCGCTCGTCGTAGGCGGTGGTGGAGATCAGGTCCTGCTCACCGTTCTCGACGCTCTGCTTGGTGGCCTGGTTCTCCTTGTTGTAGGTGAACTCGGTGACCTCGGAGCGGGTGCTGCCCGCGCCGGTCCGGGTGGTCTTGACGATGTTGCCGTTGGCGTCGTAGGTGAATGCGGTCTTGCGCCTGAGCACGCCGGGGTCGAGCGTCTGCGAGGAGAGCAGGCCGGCCGCGTCGTAGACGTACTCGGTGGTGGTCGTGCCGCCGCCGGTGATCAGCTTGGTGCGGTTTCCGGCCGCATCGAAGGTGTGGTCTTCGAGGATCACGTTCTTGGCGGTGGTGGAGCCGTTCAGCTTGACCTGATCGGCGATCTTCTGAGCCGGCAGGTCGTCGGCGTAGTAGGTGAAGGAGGTCTTGCGGCCCATCGCGTCGGTCCGGGTCGCCAGACGACCGCCAGAATCGTAGGTGAACGCCTCGAGCACCACGTCCGTGGCCGGCTGCGGCGCCACCGGGCTACCGGTCCAGCCCTTCAAAGTGCGCGTGATGAGTTCACCGCGCTTGCTGTAGGCGTGCTCGATCAGCGCGCCACGGGCATCGGTGGTCGAAGCCGGCTGACCGCGGGTGTTCCAGGATTGACGGACCACACCGCCCTCGGGATCGGTGACCGTCTCGGCCCTGCCGTGGTCGTCGTAGGTGTAGACGGTGGCCCGCTCGGCGTCGCCTCCGGTGAGGTCGGCGACGGTCTCGCTGAGCCGGTTACCGTCCGGGTCGTAGACGTACGTCACACGCTTGGTGTGGGTGACACCCGAGACCTCGTTCTTGACACCTGGCTCCGTCTGGGTCGTCAAACGATTGAGAGCGTCATAGGTGAAGATCGTCTTCACCCCCGCCGGGTGAGCCCCCAACACCTCTGTCATACCCGTCACCCGGCCCAGCGGGTCACGCTCCACCTCGGTGCGCAGGCCTTCAGGCGCGCTCTGTTCGGCCAGGTCGCCGGAGGCGTTGTAGCGGTACCTCCAGGAGTTGGCTCTGGCGTCGGTGGCGGTCTTCGGCAGGCCGGCGGGCGTTGTGCCGCCGCCGACCGCCGGCTCGCTGCCGTCGGTGTAGGTGACCGAGGCGAAGCGGCCGGTGGGGAAGTCCAGAGTGGCCGGGCCGGTCTGCTTGGTCGGCTCACCGTGCGCGTTGTACTCGTAGGTGGTGGCGTAGGTGTTGTCGGTCCCGCTGGACGAGCGCGCGTCGCGATAGGTGAGCTGGCGGTCGTTGCGCGGATCGAACTCGTCGTCCTCGTTGAGGTAATAGGAGGCGTAGTTCGTCTGGCAGTTGCTGCCCGTGCGGCAGGACTTGTCTCTGATCGCGTTGCCGCGCTTGTCATTCCACCGCCGCCAGACGTTGCCATTACGGTCGGTCGTCTTGGCCGGGAATCCGCCGGTGTCGTAGGCGTATTCGGTCTTGAAGCTGTGCTGGTCTTCCTCGTACACCACGCGGTAGTTGCGCCATCCGTCGTAGCCGGACTTCACCGTGCCATTTCGCGGGTCGGTCACCGTGACGGTCGTGACCTTGTTGATCCAGTCCGTGTCCGGCTCGCCGATCTGCCAGGTGCCGCCGTGCTGGTCGGTGTGCGTCTTGAGGCGATCGGTCGCCGGGTCGTAGGTGTTGGAGGCCCAGACTCGTTCGGACGGGAGGGTCGTTCCGGTCAGCTTGTTGGCCACTTTCGCGCGGGCCGCGTGGTGGGCCTGGATTTCTGCGCTGGTCAGCGGCTTGTCGTAGATGGCGAACTCGTCGATCGAACCCTTGAACGCGAAGACGCCAGAGGCGTTGGGCCCGCCAGGAATGGTGGACCACGAATTGGCCCGCTGGCCGCTGCCGATGAAAGCCCGCGCTCGATATTCATGGTAGAAATCGCCGTTGACTTCACCCACGGCTTGGCCGTCCAGGAAAAGCTGCTGCCGCGTTCCCTCGACGTTGAGGGCCACATGGTGCCACTGATCGTCGTTGACCGGATCTGCGGTGGTGATCGGCGCATACACCCACGAGCCGGCACTGTTTCTGATATCCCCCAGCTGGCCGCGCAGACGTCCGTCGGTCCCCACGTACAGAACCGGCTGCGCCGCCCCGAACGCATTGCCGGATGGCGCAGCGGAGAAGATCATGCCGCTCTGCGTGGTCTTGAACCAGCCTTCGATCGCCACTCGATCCCGCAGCCGGGCCAGCAGGTACATCGGCAGTTCGACCGTCGATTTCGTAAAGCCGGCGGCCGTGTCGGCACTGCCCTCCAGCGCACCGGGCTGCCCCACGGTGACATCTGTGTAGGAACCCGCCCGCCCGTCGCTGCCTTCGTTGGCCGCCGACTCGAACTGCTCCTCTCCGAGACGCCAGTATCCGACCGGCTCGGAATCCTGCACGATACTGCGGTAGCGGGATCCGTCCGCGTAGGTGTAGCTGGTGCAGTTCGGTGCCGCGACCGGCGCGCAGACCTGGGTCAGGTTGTCACCCTCGTAGCCGTAGGTCCAGGTGAGGCTCTCGCCGTCCACCGGATCGGTGGACACTGTCGCCACCCGCGGGCCGGACCAGGTGAAGTGCAACGAGCGGCCACCAACGGCGGTTGCCTTGCTGAGCTTGCCGTCACTCCCGTACGTCAGCGTCTGTGCGCGCCCCCGAGCATCAGAGATCTGCACCAGGCGGCCCGAGGCGTTGAAGGTGAAGCTGGTCGACGATTTGTCCATCAGCAGCCAGCCGCCACCGTCCACATCCGACAGCACGGCATGCATCCCCGGCGGCGGCTGGTAACCGCCGTCGCCCTTGCTCGCGAACCGCACCCGGCGACCGTCGGGGTAGAAGACCAGCAGCCCGGCCACCTCCGCCCCCGAACGCTCCGCCACGATCTTCATGTCCCACAGGGACGACCACCCGGCGCCGAAGATCCCGTCGGTGCGCGACTCAAGACTGTTGTAGGTACGCGTCACCGAAAGCGGCGGACCCACCGCCGCAACCTGCGCATCGGTGACCGTGGTGGTGTAGTTGCCGGAAATCGGCGCGAACTCCTGCCCCCCGCTGCCACGCTCACCCAGATGCGCTCCCGTCGCGGGCTGACGCGCCCCGGTGGTGAACGACCGCTTGTCCGTCTGCGCCGAGCCACCACCAGCCTGATCGACAACGCGGACCCACCACTCGTACTGCTTACCCCACGTCAACTCGCCCGCGGGCACCCGCCAGGTCTCCTGCCCCGCACGCCTTCCCGACTCCACACACTCCGGAATCGGAGGAGGATTCGTGGGGTCCGGAAACTCGAACCCGTCGTCCTCCTCCGGCACCTCACACACATGGAAGAAGAAATTGAAGCCCGCCGGTGTCCCGCCGCCCAGACTCATCGTCTGCACAGCCAGCAACGGCGTGGTCCCCACCAGCGCTCCATGCTCGGGGTAGACGTCCTCGATCAGCGGAGTACCGACACTCGTCGTCGATTGCTGATCGCGCTGCTCCGCGCGCTCGACTCCCGAGGAAAGCCTCGCCCCTGTGGTCTCCAACGTGGCGGTCTCAGCCGCCGGTCGCTTCTCCAGCCGCAACGCGCCACGCACGGGCACATCGTGAACGTCCTGCGTCCCGCTGGATGCCTGAGTGACCGATGTGCCCACCAGCGCCGGCAGCCCAGCCGCCGTTCCGGCCATCTGCTTCGGAACGCCCATGGTCCCCACAGCGAGAAGCTCCGCAGCCTGCGCACTTCCTTGGGCTTGAACAGGACCCACCGAAAGGGACAACACCCCAGGCAGCAAGGCAGCGAGCAGCAAAAGGATCAAACGCGGCGACCGAACCCACGACGAGAACCGGCGCATACGCCACCACACTCCGAACCACGAAGGACGCCCGCCAAGGCGTAAGCCGTAGCCCTCCGCCGCGGGGAAAGCACCGCTCCCCGCGCAGCTCGGAGCTGATCATCGATCTGACGATCAACGTAAGAAATTCCGACCTTCCCGACAAGAGGGTCGATCATCACAAAATGGATAACAGCCCTATCGGGTGCGTAACCCTCCGCTATCCCTCGCGATCGCCCATGTTCACAACACCCCAGCCCGCGCGGCGGCCAGCGCCGCGTCCGCCGCGCGCTCTGCGTCGCGCTCGGTGACCGGCTCGTGCGCGACGAACAGCCGGTAGTAGATCGGCGCCACCGCCACCCGGATCACCTCCCGCACATCCACGGTGACGGGCAGTTCGCCGCGCGTGACGGCCCGCCGCACCACCTCCGCCGACTGATCGTGACGAGCCTCGAAGAAGTCGTGCAGCGCCCGGGCGGCCTCGGGACTCTGCATGGCCGCCGCCACGAACGCCGACGAGACCGGCCCCAGCTCCGGATCGTCGAACCCGCTCTGCACCAGCCTGACCACCCCGCGCAGGTCCTCCTCGACCGTGCCGGTGTCGGGGATCGGCCACGGCTCCACCTGGGCCATCTCCAGCGCGTCGGAAATAAGCCCTTCGACGTTCCCCCATCGCCGGTAGACCGTCGTCTTGTGGACGCCCGATCGCTCGGCGACGTTCTCCACGGTCAGGCCGCGCATGCCGTGCTCGGCCAGCTCGGCCAGCGTGGCCTGCCGTACGGCGTCGCGGACCCGCGCGCTGCGCCCGCCGGGCCGCTTGCTCGTCTCCAAAAACTACTCCAGTTGCGTTAAGGCTCGGAGTGTGCGAAGCTAAAGCTACATCAGTTGCGATTGGAGTTCCATCCTGACGATCCTCCGAAGTGTTTCCAAGTCGTACGGCCGGCAGCGGGTGCTGGTCGACGTGTCCATGTCCGTCCGGCAGGGCGAGCGGTTGGGCATCGTCGGCGAGAACGGCTCGGGCAAGTCCACGCTGCTCCGGCTGCTCGCCGGGGCCGAGCGACCGGACGACGGCGAGGTCGTGGTGCCCGCCGACGCCGGCTACCTCGGCCAGACGCTCGACCTGCCCCTCGGCCATACGGTCCAGCAGGCGGTCGACGCGGCGCTGGCCGACGTACGGGCCATGCAGCGCAGGATGCGCGAGCTGGAGTCCGCGCTCACCGACGATCGGATGGAGGAGTACGGTGATCTTGTCACTGCCTTCGAGACCCATGGCGGCTACGGAGCCGATGCCCGGGTCGACAAGTCGCTCCACGGGCTCGGCCTGACCCACGTCGGGCGCGACCGGGTGCTGTCCAGCCTGTCGGGCGGCGAGCAGGCCCGCCTAGGCCTGGCCTGCCTGCTGGCCGCCTCGCCGGAGACGTTGCTGCTCGACGAGCCCACCAACCACCTTGACGAGTCCGCGCTGACCTGGCTGGAGGAGCGGCTGCGCGACCACCGTGGCACGGTCGCCGTCGTGTCCCACGACCGGATCTTCCTTGACCGGGTGGCCACGTCGATCCTGGAGGTCGAGGGCGGCACGACCACCCGCTTCGGCGGAGGTTACTCCGGCTTCCTGGCGGCGAAGGCGGCCGCTCGGGCGCGGCACGAGCAGGCCCACGCCGCCTGGCGCGAGGAGGTGCGCCAGGTGCGCGAGTACGCCGCGACCACCGCACACCGCGTCGCGGTCGGCCGGGCCATGAGAGACAACAACAAGATGGCCTACGACCGCAACGCCGGGCGGGTGCAGAGTTCGATCGCAGGCCGCGTGCGCAACGCCCAGGAGCGGCTTCGCCGGCTGGAGGAGGATCCGGTGCCGGAGCCGCCACAGCCGCTGCGCTTCCGCGGCACCTTCGGCCAGGCCACGACGTCCACCGAAGACACGTTCAGCCGGACCGCGGTGACCACGGACAGTCCTTACGGCCGGACCGCGGTGACCACGGACGGCACCTACGGCCGGCCTGAGAAGTCCGCGGACGGCATCCACGGCCGGATCACCGCGTTGACTTACAGTGCTTCCGGCCGGGGCGCGGCATCGACGAGAGGCACGCTGGCTGAGCTGCACGACGTCCGGGTCGGTGATCGGCTCGAGGTGCGACGGCTGACGATCGCAGCGGGTGAGCGGCTGCTGGTCCGCGGCGCCAACGGCGCGGGCAAGTCCACGCTGCTGCGGGCGATCGCGGAGCGGGCCCGCGGCCGGGTGGGTCACCTGCCGCAGGAGGTCGTCTACGACCCGGGCCTGCACGTTCTGGACGCCTACGACCACGGCCCCCGCCATGAGCGCAGGAGCGCGCTGCTGGCGACAGGGCTGTTCCGGCCGGAGACGCTCGACCTCAAGGTGGGCGCCCTGTCCGTGGGGCAGCAGCGCAGGCTCGCCCTGGCCGGTCTCCTGGCGGGCGAGCACGATCTGCTGCTGCTCGACGAGCCGACCAACCATCTGTCGCTTGCCCTGGTCGAAGAGTTGGAGCAGGCGCTCGACGGCTACCCCGGGGCGCTCGTCATCGTGTCGCACGACCGTGCGCTGCGACGGCGCTTCAGGGGCGCCGAGCTTGAGATTTCGGAGGGACGCATATGTTGACCAGGATTTCCGCCGGCGCGCCGTACGGCATCGCGACCGGTCCCGATGGCGCGCTGTGGTTCACGCTGGTGCACCAGGGGCGTGTCGGCCGGCTCGTTCCCGGTGAGGAGCCGGCCGTTCACCAGCTCGACCCCGCTGACGGCGGGCCGACGGTGATCACGCCGGGAGCGGACGGGGCGATGTGGTTCACCGAGTTCCAGGGCGGCCGGGTCGGGCGGATCACACCGTCCAGGGAAGCGACCGCCTTCGGGGAGACGACCGCGTCTCTGAAGACGGCCATGCCCGAGGACACGAGCACGTCCACAGATGCGAGCACGTTGGGGCGGTCGTCTGCGTTCTGCGAGGTGACGGCGTTCGAGGCGTCCTCGCCGTACGGGATCGTGGCCGGCGCCGACGGTGCGATGTGGTTCACGTGCTTGCAGACCGACCGGATCGGGCGGATCGGGGCGGGCGGGGAGCTCACCGAGTTCGAGGTGCCGGTGCCGGGCGGCATGCCGTCGGGCATCGCCGCCGGACCCGACGACGCCCTCTGGTTCACGCTCAACCAGGGCGACGCCATCGGGCGGATCTCGCTGTCGGGCGGGGTGACGATCCATCCCCTGCCGACGGCGGGCGCCGCGCCCGTGCACATCACGGCGGGGCCCGATGGGGCGCTCTGGTTCGTCGAGATCGGCGCCGGCCAGGTCGGGCGGATCGACCCGACGGGGAAGATCACCGAATATCCCCTGCCGGACCGCGCTGCCCGGCCCCACGCCATCGTGACGGGCCCGGATGGCGCCCTCTGGTTCACCAAGTGGGCAGTCGGCCGTGTCGGCCGCATCACCGTCGACGGGGCCATCGAGGAGTTCGACCTGCCTGACGTGCCCGTCACCTCACCGGAGCCTGCGACGTCAGCCGGAGACGAGGCTGCGGCAGCCGAGCGTGCTTCCGAGCAGGCTCCGGCGTCCCACACGGTCGCCGCCGAGCCGCACGGCCTGACAGTGGGGCCCGACGGGGCGATCTGGGTCGCCTTGGAGGCAGGCGCGCTGGCCAGAATCGAGGTCTAGCCGTAGCAGGCGCGACCGCCGGAACGTTCCGGCAGTAGTCGCAGCCACCGAGGGGCTCCCATGGCGGTCGGTTGTCGAGCCCCCGGCGGCGGCCTTCGGCGGGGGCGCGGTTGACTAGGAGCATGCATGCCATCGTCATAGCCGCCCAGGGCGGCCCAGAAGTGCTCGAGTACGTCGAGCGTCCGGATCCGGCGCCGGGAGACGGGGAGGTGGTGGTCGATGTCGCGGCGAGCGGGGTGAACTTCATCGACGTCTACCACCGCTCGGGGGCCTATCCGCTGCCGCTGCCCAGCGTGATCGGGTCCGAGGGGGCGGGTGTGGTGTCCGCCGTCGGGTCCGGCGTGCGGGACGTGGCCGTGGGTGACACGGTGGCGTGGGCGGGCGTCATGGGCAGCTATGCGGAGAAGGCCGTCGTGCCGGCCGCGCGGGTGGTGCCGGTGCCCGACGGGGTGCCTGCCGAGCTGGCCGCCGCTGTGATGCTCCAGGGCATGACCGCCCACTACCTCACGCACTCCACGCACGAGGTGAAGCCGGGTGACACGGTGCTCGTGCACGCCGCGGCCGGCGGGATGGGGCAGTTGCTCACCCAGCTGGCCAAGCTCAGGGGCGCCAAGGTGATCGGTACGACGTCCACCGACGCGAAGGAGAAGCTGGCGCGCGAGGCCGGCGCGGACGAGGTGCTGCGCTACGACGACTTCGCCGAGGCGTTGCGCGGCACGGTTGACGTCGTCTACGACGGTGTGGGCGCCACGACGTTCGACGGCGGCCTCGAAGCGCTCCGCAGGCGGGGGCTCATGGCCCTGTACGGCGCGGCGAGCGGGCCGGTGCCGCCCGTGGATCCGCAGCGGCTCAACCGGGCCGGCTCCCTGTTCCTCACCAGGCCGACCCTGGTGGACTACGTCGCGGACCGGGACGAGCTGCTGTGGCGGGCCTCGGATCTGTTCGGCTGGATCGCCTCCGGTCAGCTGAGGGTCAACGTCTCCCACCGCTACCCGCTGGCTGAGGCCGCCCGGGCTCAGGAGGATCTCGCGGCCCGCCGCACGACGGGCAAGCTGCTGCTCATCCCGTAGTCCCGTTACGCTCCAGGCATGGACATAGCGGCATCCATCGGGTCTTTCGCCATAGTGGTCGCCCTGCTCACCATCACTCCCGGTCTGGACACGGCTCTGATCCTGCGGACGTCGCTGGTGGCCGGGAGGCGGCCCGCGTGGGGTGTGGTGCTGGGCATCCAGCTCGGGACGCTCGCCTGGGGGCTGCTGACGGCCGTGGGGCTGTCCACGTTGCTGGCGGCCTCACAGCTCGCCTACGACGTCCTGCGCTGGGCCGGCGCCGCGTACCTGGTGTGGATGGGGTTGCGCATGCTGCTGGTCCGCGGGGACGCTCACGGTGAGGAGCCGGGTGAGCAGGAGGTCCGGTTCCGCACCGGGTTCCGGCGCGGGCTGGTCACCAATCTGCTCAACCCCAAGGTGGGGGCGTTCTACGTGGCGATGCTGCCGCAGTTCATCCCGCAGGACGCGCCGCATGCCGTGATGGGCCTGCTGCTGGCGGGCGTGCATGTGAGCGAGGGCCTGCTGTGGAGCGCCGCTCTGATCGGGTTCGCGGCGCTGATGAGCAAGGCGCTGCGCACGCCGTTCGTCCGCCGGCTCCTCGACCGGGTCACCGGGGTCGTGATCGTGGGGTTCGGCGTGCGCCTGGCCGTCGATTGACGCTCACTCCCAGGGCCAGTCCAGCAGGCGGGCGCCGAGGACGGCGGTTTCCAGGGTGAAGCGCTGGGTGGGCTCGTCCGGGGAGAAGCCCGTCAGGCGGCGGATGCGCTGCAGACGGTAGGTGACGGCGCGGGTGCTGATGCCGAGCGCGCGGGCGGCGGCCGTCTGGTTGCCCTGGGCGGCGAAGACGGCTTCCAGGGTTTCGAGTAAGGGCTCGTGGCCGCCACGCGCCTCCAGCAGAGGGCTCAGCACGCTGGCCACCAGGTCTTCCATGGCGCTTCTGTCGCGCAGCAGCACGGGGAAGACCAGCAGGTCGGCGGCCTTGACCACGTCGTGCCTGAGGCCGAGCCGGTCGGCCAGGTCCAGGGCGCCGGCCGCTTCCCGGTAGGAGGCGACCACGCCGCCCGGGCCGCGCTGGGGCCGGCCGACGCCGACGCGCCAGCCTGGCGGGAAGCGGGACCGTACATGGTGGGTGAACTCCCCCACGGCGGCGGGGAGCGTGGCCGGGACCACGCAGACGAGCAGGCCCTCGCGGACGGCGAGGAGGATGTTGTGTGAGCCGAACCTGGCGATCAGGTCGCGTTCGATGCGGTCGTGGTCGACGTCCTTGAGGCCGCGTGCGACGGCGACGATGTAGGACTCGGCCAGCCGGAGGCCGAAGTGCTCGGCGCGTTCGGCCAGGCGTTCGGCCCGGCCCTGGAGCAGGTCGTCGACGAACTGCCTGCGCTCGGCGTCCGCCCCCCGGATCGCCGCGAGCTGGGCCTGGTCGTAGCCCTCCATGAGGGCGGAGACCGCCTTGCGCAGTGCGGGGAGCACGGCGGGGCCGGCCAGTCCGTCGGCGGCGGCGAGGGCGGCGTCGACGAGCGCTCGCAGCGGGAGGCCGAGTTCGGCGGCGCGGGTGCCGGCGGCCCGGTAGGCGTCGACCTCGGCCCGCTCGGGCAGGCGGCCGGTGCGGGCGGCCTGCCGCAGCGTGCTGAGATGCCCGCCGAGCAGCTCAGCGGGCGTCTCGGGAAGCACGGTCGGACTCCTCAGCGGACGTGGAAGGCGAGCACGGTCGGACTGGTCAGCGGACGTGGAAGGCGAGCACGGTCGGACTCCTCGGCGGACGTAGAGGCGGGCACGGTCAGACTCCTACGTCGCGTCTGTCGAAGGCGAGGACCGCGGTGAGGGCGAGCACGGCGGTCGCGCCCGCCAGCACAAGGTAGTCCCCGACCGGAAGCCCCTGGTAGAGGGGCTGGCCCTCGGCGTAGTAGTGGAACGGGGAGATCCACTTGAGCCAGGCGATGGCCTCCACGCTCCTGCCGACGGTGACGACGACGTAGCCGAGCACCGCCCACACGCCGACGACCGCCATGGCGGCGGCTCTGCGCCCGGTCGCCGCGCCGACGGCCAGCGTGAGGGTGCCGAAGAAGAGCGCGAGCAGGAACACCCCGGTGTGGGCGGCCAGGATCCGGTCGAAGCCGACGCCCATGCCGACGGCTTCGGCCACGACCCAGGTGACGATCAGCGTCACGCCGGCCGTCGCGAGCAGGCCGAGGGCGAGGGCGGCGAAGCGGTCCAGGACGAACCGCTTGCGGTCGATGGGCAGGGTGACGACGAGCTCCAGCGTGCCGGCCTCTTCGGGCTGGGCGATGGCCCGGTTGGCGACGAGCATCGCGCACACGATGAACAGCATCGGGACGAAGAGCTGGTAGACGACCGACTGCAGGTAACCGGGCCCGCTGGTGAAGTCCTGCAGCCCGCCCATGAGATCTTTGAGCGCGCCGGGGAACTTGGCCAGCGCCTGCTGGCCGTAGACGTCGGGATTCTGCTTGATGCTGCCGTAGACGCCGAGGTACAGCGTCATGAAGGCGCTGATGCCGATCGTCCACCCGATGAGGGCCCGCCGGAAGTCACGCAGGCTCTTGGCGATCATCGTGCCGCTCCTCGTCGCTGTAGTAGGTGAGGAAGATCTCCTCGAGGTCGGGCTCGGCGCTGACCAGGTGCACCACGGTGAAGCGGGCCGCCGCCTTGATCAGCGCGTCGGGCCTGCCGTCGATCGTGCATCGCAGGGCGGCGCCCTCGACGCGCAGGTCCCGCACGCCGGGCAGGCCTTGGAAGGCCTCGGGCGGCACGGGGGCGTCGAAGTGGAGCTCCACCCGGCGCATCGCCTTCTCCCGTAGCGCGGCCACGTGCTCGACGGCGATCAGGCGGCCGGCCCGTACGATGCCGACCCGGTCGGAGACGTGCTCCACCTCGGCCAGCACGTGCGAGGACATGAGCACGGTGCGGCCGGCGGCGCGCACTTCCCGCACCATGGCCAGGAACTCCTGCTGGACCAGCGGGTCGAGGCCGCCGGTGGGCTCGTCGAGGATGAGGAGCTCCGGCTCGTGCATGAACGCCTGGATCAGCCCGATCTTCTGCTTGTTGCCCTTGGAGAGCTTGCGCATCGGCACGGACAGGTCGGCGTTGAGCCGCTCGGCCAGCGCGTCCACGCGGGCTGGTGGCACACCGCCGCGCACCCTGCCGAGGAAGTCCAGGTAGTCCCGGGCCCGTTCCCTGCCTTCGAGGGCGAGCTCGCCCGGCAGGTAGCCGATCCTGCCGCGCACCGCGGCCTCCCGCGAGCCGGCGCCGAGGACGCGCACGTGCCCCCGCGTGGGCCTGATCACGTCGAGGAGGAGGCGGATCGTGGTGGTCTTGCCCGAACCGTTGGGTCCCAGGTAGCCGAAGATCTCGCCTGGCTGGATCTCCAGGGTGAGATCCTCCAGCCCCCGGCGCTTGCCGTAGTACTTGGTCAGCCCTTCGGCCTGCACCACTGCTGTCATGGCCGCATGGTCCCGCCTGGCGGGCGCGGCGTCAGCGGGCAGGTCCGGCAGTCACGGGGCCGTTTCCCTTCCGGACTCCGGCAAACCCGTTACTCCGGAATTCCGGGGTTCTGGGTACGGTGCTCGTGTGAGCAACATCGAGGAACGCCTGCGCGAGCTGGAGGCCCGCGTCGCCACTCTGGAGGGCACGCCGGCGCAGGCCGAGGTCGCCGACGACACCGGGCGCTTCGCCTATGGCGGGGAGGCCAGGCTGGGCGGCTACCAGTGGCAGTGGTCGGTGGTCCGCCCTCCGGGCTGGCTGGTCGAGCAGCCGCCCGGGCCGCTGGCCGCCGTGCTGGCGGCGGCTGGGCATCCGGCCAGGCTGCGGATCCTGCAACTGCTCGTGGCGGGTCCCCGGCCCATCGCCGAGCTGCTGGCCGAGCTCGGCCTGGCCTCGCAGGGGCAGCTCTACCACCACCTCAAGACGCTGACCTCGGCCGGGCTGGTGGAGCAGCCGGAGCGGGGCGTCTACCGGGTGCCGTCACGGGCGATCTTCCCGGTGCTCTCCCTGGCCGCCGCGGCCACGGATGTGGTCCACCCGACGTAGAAAAGCTGGCAGGGTGAGCCTGGTGGAGACGGCGTTCGTGCTCGGTGGCGGCGGCCTGCTCGGCGCGCACGAGGTCGGCATGCTGCAGGCGCTCGGCGAGGCCGGCATCGAGGCCGACCTGGTGGTGGGCACCTCCATCGGGGCGCTCAACGGAGTGGTGCTCGCCGCCTCCCCCGGCGACGCGGTGCGCAGGCTGGGCTCGCTGTGGCGCTCGGACGTGGTGCGTTCGGCCTTCTCCGGCTCGTGGATGGCACGGCTGTCGACGCTCGCCAGGACGGGCACGCACCTGCATCCGGTCACGCCGCTGCGCTCGGTGCTGGAGGAGCTGGTGCCGGTCTCGCGGATCGAGGACCTCACGGTGCCGTTCCAGTGTGTGGCGGCGTCGGTCGAGCGGGCGGGGGCGCGCTGGTTCACCGAGGGGCCGCTGGTGGACGCGGTGCTGGCCTCGTGCGCGGTGCCGGGCCTGCTGCCGCCGGTGGTCATCGACGGCGAGCACTTCTTCGACGGCGGCCTGGTGCACAGCATCCCCGTCGGCCGCGCCGTACAGCTCGGGGCGAGGCGGGTGTTCGTGCTGCACGTGGGCAGGATCGAGCAGCCTCTCGCGCCGCCGAGGCGGCCGTGGGAGGTGGGCATGGTGGCTTTCGAGATCGCGCGCAGGCACCGGTTCACCGAGGAGATGGCCACGCTGCCGTCGGACGTCGAGGTGCACGTGCTGCCCGCGGGGTCGGCCGGGCCGGTCTCGCCGCTGCGTTACCGCGATTCCTCGCAGATCTCGCGCTACATCGAGCGGGCTTATGAGGCTTCTTCCCGTTATCTGCGGACAGGAGGAGGATTGAAGCCCTGACCCCAGGGAGGCCGACGTGCTGCCCCCACGCATCCTGCGCCGCCTCATCCTCGCTCCGCTGGTGATCGTGGCGGCCGTGTTCATGATCATCACCCTGCCGTTGTGGCTGGTCGTGACGGCCGCCGCGTCGCTGCGCCTGCCGCCGCCGCAGCGCAGGGGGCTGCGGTTCGTCTGGTTCGCGGTGTCGTGGCTGACGCTCGAGTCCGCGGTGCTCGGCGCCTGCCTCGGCCTGTGGGTGGCGGGTGCCTTCGGCCGCGCCAGGCACCAGGAGCGGCACTACGGCCTGATCGAGTGGTTCCTCGGCAAGGTGTACGGCGCGGCCGTGCGGATCTTCCGGTTGACCGTGGACATCCGCGAGCCACCGCCCACCGAGGAGGAGCTCGCGGCGCGGCTGGCCTGCCCGGTGCTGGTGCTCTCCCGGCACGCCGGTCCCGGCGACTCGTTCCTGCTGATCTATCATCTGATGGCGCTGTACGGCAGGCGGCCCAGGATCGTGATGAAGGCGGCGCTGCAGCTCGACCCGTCGCTGGACGTGGTGATCAACCGGCTGCCGAACGCCTTCGTGCCCCGCAGGACGGGACAGAGCGGGATCATCGAGGAGATCAGGCGCCTGGCGTCCACCATGGAGGAGCGCGACGCCCTGGTGATCTTCCCTGAGGGCGGCAACTTCACGCCGCGCCGCCGCAGGCTGGCGATCCGGCGGCTGGAGGAGAAGGGGCTGACGGAGGAGGCGTCCCGGGCCCGCGGCATGGACCACCTGTTGCCGCCCCGGCCGGGCGGCTCCATCGCGGCGATCGAGGCCTGCCCGTCGGCCGACGTGGTGTTCGTGGCGCACACGGGCCTGGACGACCTGGTGACGGTGGGCGATGTGTGGCGCAAGCTCCCGTTCAGCGCGCACATCACCGCGCAGTGGTGGCGGGTTCCGGCCGATCAGGTGCCGCGCGGGCGCGAGGAGCTGACCCGCTGGCTGTACGACCAGTGGGAGGTCATCGACGGGTGGATCGCGGAGCACCGGGCGGCAGAAGCGGCACCTCGGGCGGGCCGTGTTGGATGAGGTCGAGCAGCGCCGCGGTGTCGAGGTGCTGTTCGACCAGGTCGCCGAGGGCGTCGAGGCGCTCCTCGCGCAGCCGGGCGAAGTCGCCGCTGGGATCGGGCACGAAGTCGCGGCCGGCCTCCCGCGCCACGTCCGCCAGGAAGGCGCGGCGGAAGTCGTCGTTCTCCAGCGCGCCGTGCCAGGTGGTGCCCCAGACGTTCGCCCAACGGCATCCGTCCAGGAACGGCTCGCCGCCCTCGACGCGCACCCGGCCGTGGTGGATCTCGTAGGCGCGCACCGGATGCCCGTAGGCGTGGCCGGTGGGCCGGGCGAGGATCTTCTCGGCGCCGAACTCGACCCGGGCCGGCAGCAGGCCGAGCCCGTCCACCCGGCCCGCGCCCGACTCCACCTCGTCGACGATCTCGCGGCCGAGCATCTGGAAGCCGCCGCAGATGCCCAGGACCGGCCCGGTCCGTGAGCTCAGCGCCGCCGCCAGCCCGTTGCCGCGCAGCCAGGCCAGGTCGTCCACGGTGGCCCGGGAGCCGGGCAGCACGACGAGGTCGGCATCGTCCAACTCGGCCGGGTCCGTCACGAACCGCACCACGACTCCGGGTTCGGCCGCCAGCGCGTCCAGGTCGGTGAAGTTGGAGATGCGCGGCAGCCGCACCGCGGCCACCCGCAGCGTCTGCCTGCCGTACGGCCTGCGCGTGGGGACGGCCCTGCCGTCCAGGGCGAGGGAGTCCTCGACGTCCAGCCAGAGGCCGTCGAGCCACGGCAGGACGCCGTACACCGGCCGGCCCGTCAGCTCCCTGAGCTGGTCGAGGCCGGGTTCGAGCAGCTCTTTGGCGCCGCGGAACTTGTTGACCACGAACCCGGAGACGAGCGCCTGATCGTCGGCGTCCAGCAGGCCGACCGTGCCGTAGAAGGCCGCGAACACCCCGCCCCTGTCGATGTCGCCGACCACGATCACCGGCAGGTTCGCGGCCCGGGCCAGGCCCATGTTGGCGATGTCGCCGGGGCGCAGGTTGATCTCGGCGGGGCTGCCCGCGCCCTCGCAGACGACCACGTCGTAGCGGCTTCTCAGCCGCTGCAGCGCTCCGAGCGCCGCCTCGCGCAGCATGTCCTTCAGCGCGCCGTACGCCATCGCGTCGACGTCGGCGATCGGGCGGCCCATCAGCACGACCTGGCTGCGGCGGTCGCTGCCGGGCTTGAGCAGGATCGGGTTCATGTCGGCGACGGGCTCCAGGCCGGCGGCCTGCGCCTGCATGGCCTGGGCACGGCCGATCTCGGCGCCGTCGGCGGTCACGTACGAGTTCAGCGACATGTTCTGCGCCTTGAACGGCGCCACCCGGACGCCCCGCCTGGCCAGCCAGCGGCAGATCCCGGCGGTGACCACGCTCTTGCCCGCGTCTGATGTGGTGCCCGCGACGAGCAGTGCCCCCTTCACGGTGCCCACCGTAGCGGGGTCAGGTAATCCGGATGAAATCACCCATTTACGAATCCTGTGACTTCTGCCACTCTTACTAGAACGATCGCCTAGAACGCGATTCTAGATTTCGCTACTTGAAAGGTGGGGCATGCTCGGAACGATGGGTTCGCCTCGGACCGGCAGGATCGACGCGGCAACCCGGGCGCCGTTCGGCTGGGCACCACTGGTGGTGCTCTTCGTCGTCGGCCTCGTCGACCGCATGGAAGCCAACCTGCTATCGGGCGTGCTCCCGCTCGTACAGAAGGAATGGGGATTCAGCGACACCGTCGCCGGCTCGATCCCCACGGCCGCCGCCCTGGCCGGCGCCATCGTGGCGATCCCGGCCGGATATCTGGCCGACCGCCGCAGCCGTACGAAGATCATCGCAGTGGTGGTCTTCATCTGGGCCATCGCCACGCTCGGCACCGGCCTGGCGACCGGCTTCGCGATGTTCTACCTGATGCGGGTGCTGCTCGCCGCCGCCGAGAACATCGACAACCCCGCCGCCGGCAGCCTGCTCGCCGACTACTACCCGCCGGTCACCCGGGCCAAGGCGTACGGCCTGACCCGTGTCACGACGTACCTGGGCGGTGTCGGCACACTGCTGGGCGGCGTGCTCGGCGAGGCGTACGGATGGCGCAACGCCTTCTTCATCATGGTGGTGCCGGGCGTCCTCACCGCCCTGCTCGTCTGGCTCCTCAAGGAACCCGGCCGGGGCGAGCTGGACAGGATCGTGGCCCAGTCCGCCACCACTACCGACACCGTCGCAGCCGAGCCGGTGCCCGCTCCCGCCCCGGACACCGTCCCGACCACCGAGGCGCCCGGCGCCGCGAAGGTGTCGTTCGGCGCCCAGCTGCGCCAGGTGCTCTCCATCCCGTCGCTGGTCTTCGTCTGCGTCGGGCTCGGCCTGCTCACCCTGGGCCTGGCCGGGGTCTTCTACTGGCTCCCGTCGCTCATGGTCCGCAACTACGGCGTCGGGACCGGCGCCGCCGGCTCCCTGTCCGGGCTGATCACCATCATCGGCCCGGTGGCCGGCACCCTGATCGGCTCCTGGCTGGGCCGCAAGTGGCACGGCACCCGCAAGGGCGGCCGTCTCCTCGCCGGTGGCGGCGGCATCACGCTGGGCTCGCTGATCCTGGGCGTCGCCCTGTCGATGGGGTCGCTGTATCCGATGGCCGCCCTCATCCTCCTCGCCAGCACGTCCATGTCGATCGCGATCCCGAACATGACCGCGTGCCTGGCGGACGTGGTGCCGGCCGGCGTCCGCGGCCTCGGCTTCGCCGTCCTCCAGCTCCTCATCACGGGCTGCGGCGCCTTCGGCTCGCTGGTCGTCGGCATCGCCTCGGACCGGACGGGCTCGCTCCTGGGCGGCATGTACATCCTGATCATCCCCATGGTCGTCGGCGGCCTGCTCACCCTCGGCGCCCGGGGCTCCTTCGAGCGCGACGCCGGGAAGGTGCTCGACGCGGCCAGAAACTCGTAACCCACCCGGCCGGGCGCCCCGCACCATCCCGGTGCGGGGCGCCCGTCGTCGTCCGGGGACCGGGTCAGTGCCCGACGCCGCTGATCTCGTTGGGCACCCCGGGCAGGGGCGCCGTCCGCAGCCGCTTCCCCGACTCGACGTCCACCGCGTGCACCCGCCTGCCCGCCGGATCGGTCACATAGGCCACGTGCCCGCGCACGAAGAGGGCCGGCCGGGGCTGCTGCCAGTCGAGCGGCTCCCGCCACTCGCCGAGCACCGGGACGGTCCTGACGACCTTCGCCTTCTCCGGGTCGAGCACGTGGATGGCCCCGTCCGTGCCCAGCACGAGCGCCTCCCCGTGCGGCCCCCGCGCCAGCGAGCGGAAGGTGTAGCTCGTCCCGATGTCCACCAGCCGCATCCGCCCGGACTCGGTGTCGATGAGCGACACCTGCTCGGGCCGCTCCAGCTCGGCGTCCCGGTCCTTCTTGTAGTCGCCCAGGACGACGGGCGACCCATCGGACCCCGCCTGGTTGCCGACGCGCCCGTACTCGTCGGGGCTCGCCACCTTGGTGATCTTCCCGTCCTTGTAGATCAGGACGCCGCCCTCGCATCCGATCACCACGGCCTCGTCGCGGGCCGTGGCCTCCCCGTGCACGCCGGGGCAGCTCTCACTACGGGCGATCTCCTTACGGCCCCGGTCCAGCACGATGATGCCGCTGCGCTTCTCCTCGGTGCCGAGGGTCACGACCAGCTCACCGTTCTCCAGCTGGATGGCGACCCCGTGGTGCGGCGCGGCCGCCTGGTAGACCTCTCCCCGCGGCAGGCCGCCGGCCAGCCCGGCCGGGTCGAACACGGTCACCTGCCCGGTGCCGTCGGAGAACAGCACGGTCTTGCCCGCGTGCCGGACGACGTGGCCGGGCTTGGCCCCCTTGAACTCGTCGGCCCGCAACTCGGGCTTGACCGCGTCGAGCACCCGGAACCCGGTCGAGGTCGACACCATCACATGCCGGTCGTCACCCGCCGGGTTGACCCGGTTGAAGCCCGGCAGCGGGATGTCCGCGGCCACGGCCAGCGTCTCGCCGTCGAGGACGTACAGGCCGCCGTCGTACGTCGCGACGAGCGGGTCGTCGACCGGCGCGGGGGTGCTCACAGTGCCGGGGGCGGCGGCCGTCTGGGCGGCGCAGGCGCTCGCCAGGAGCGCCGCGGCCAGGAGGAGGGGGAGCTTACGGTTCATCTCATTTCCTTTCAGGGGGTCGCGCCGAGGCCGGAGGCCATGGCGTCGGTGTTGGCGCGCATCATCCGCAGGTAGGTGTCGGCGCCCTCGCCCGCCGCGCTCAGCGACTCGGTGAACAGGGCCACGACCTCCACCCGCACCCCGGCCTCGGCGGCCAGGACCCGGACCAGCCGGTCGGGCTGGGAGGAGTCGGCGAAGATCGCGGGCACCTCGTGCTCGCGGACGGCGTCGGCGAGCTCCTTGAGGTCGGCGGCGCTCGGCGAGGCGAGGGCGGCGCCGCCCGGGATCACGGCTCCGACGATCTCGAAGCCGTACCTCTCGGCGAAGTAGCCGAAGACGTGGTGGTTGGTGACGAGCTTGCGCCGGGCGGTCGGTATCGGCGCCAGGCGCCGCTCCATCCAGGCGTCCAGCAGCTCGACCTGCCGCCGGTAGGCGGCGGCGTTGGCGCGGACGGCCGCCGCGTCCACGCCGTCGATGCGCTCGACCTGCCGGGCGATCGCGTCGACGGCTTCGGCCATGCGGTGCGGGTCGGTCCAGAAGTGCGGGTCCGGCCGGTCGCCGCCCGCGTACGGGATCGGGCCGGCGGCCTCAGCCGCGGCCAGCGCCGGCACCCCGGCGTCGCGGGCGGCCTCGACGTGGCGGAGGACGCCCTCCTCCAGGCCGAGGCCGTTGTGCACGACGAGCGACGCGCGCTCCAGCCGGGCGGCCTGCTGGGCGGAGACGCCGAAGGAGTGCGGGTCGGCGCCGGGCTTCATCAGCACGGTCACCTCAGCCTCGGCGCCCGCGATCATGCGGGTGACGTCGCCGAGGATGTCGGTGGTCACGACCACCTCGGGGCGCCGCTCACCGCCGCCCGCGCATCCGGCCAGCAGCATCGCCAGGACGATCAGCAGGATTCTCATCGGCCGGTCTCCACCATGTGCGTGGGCGTGAAGCCCAGGTCGAAGGTGCGGGCGCGGCGCAGGCCGTCGTTGTAGTCGATCTCGTGCACGGCCTTCGCCGCCGGGTCGTTGACGTAGGCGCGGGCGGTGTCGAGCTGGATGACCGAGGAGCCGGCCGCCGGCAGCAGCGAGGTCCTGGCCAGGCGCTCGCCCGACTCCGGGTCCCAAGCGTGCAGCACGCCGTCGGCGGTCAGGGCGAGCACGGGCGCGCCGGGGCCGGCGGCGTTCACGGCGGTGACGGGGCCGGTGTCCAAGAGCTCCGCCGTCTTCTCGGTGACGTCGAGCACCAGCACGCCCCGCTCCCCGGCCGTCGCCGCCAGCACCGTGCTGCCGGGGCGGCCGTGGAAGGCGCCGGGCCGGACACCGTCCGGGTAGGGGATCTTCTCCGCGCCGTCCCGGCCGACCAGGAGGGCGCCGTCGGCGCAGCCGAAGACCGCGCCCCGCCGGGTGACGACGCCGTCGCCGGGCTCCGGGCAGGACCGGCCGATCCGGCCGGCAGGGGCGCCGGTCCTGGTGACGACGGTGCCGTTCGCGGGGACGAGCAGCCGCTCCCCGTGCGGCAGGACCGGGTCGTACGGGATCGCCGCCGTCCGGGCGATCTCCCCGCGCTCCAGTCGCGCCCGGTCGAGCAGCAGGGTGCCGCCGTCGCCGGACACCGCCGTCACGGCCGAATCGCCGTACGCCCGGCGGCCGGGGACCGCGCCCACGTCGCGGGGCGTCGCCCGGTAGTAGTGGAGGTGGTCGCCGTGGTCGACGGTCCAGCCGCCGGAGTCGACGATCCGCAGGCCGCCGCCTTGCCGGAGGTAGGCGAAGCGCCCGTCGCCGTGGGCGCTCTCGACGGGCCCGGTCCCGCCCAGGCCGGTGACCTGCCCGGTGGCCAGGTCGAGCACGTGCGCCGCGCCGGTGCCGGCGTCGGCCAGGACCAGGCGGTGCTGCGGCTCGGCCGTCTCCTCGGCGCCCTCCACGTAGCCGTGCGGCGGCTCGTCCACCGGTGCGGCCTCCGGTGCGGCGCAACCGGACAGCGCCAGCGCCGCGGCCGCGATCCAGAACCGCATCACCGGGCTCGCAGCCGGGACGCGAGCGCGGACACGAAGAACAGCGCCACCGCCACGGCCGCGATCGTCGCCCCCGCGGCCGTGCCGAGATGCCAGGACACGAGCAGCCCCGCCACCGCCGCGCCCACGCCGAGCAGCGCCGCCCCCGCCATGATCACCGGGATCCGCCGCGCCCACAGCGCCATCGCGGCCGGGGGCGCGATGAGCAGGCCGAACACCAGGAGCGTGCCCACCACGTGGAACGACGCGACGATCGCGAGCGTGACCAGCCCGAGCAGCAGCGCGTGCGCCAGCCGGGGCCGCATCCCCAGCGTGCGCGCCTTGCGCGGGTCGAAGGCGAGCGCGACGAACATCCGGTGTCCGAGCAGCGACACCAGCGCCGCCACGGCCAGGGCCGCCGCGAGATGGCCGAGATCGCGGTCGCGCACCGCGAGCACGTCGCCGAACAGGAAGCCGGTGAGGTCCACCGCGAACGAGTCCGAGCGCGACACGATGATCACGCCCAGCGCGAGCATCCCGGCGAACAGCAGGCCGATCGCCGTGTCCTGGGACATCCGGCGCAACCTGCCGAGCGCGGTCACGCCCGCCGCCATCGCCACCGCCGCCGCCAGCGCGCCGAGCACCGGGCTGGCGCCGAGCAACGCGGCCAGCGCCACCCCCGGCAGCATCCCGTGCGACATGGCGTCACCCAGGAAGGCCATGCCGCGCATCACCACCCACGTGCCGGCCAGGGCGCAGAGGAGGGACACGAGAACCGCCGCCCACAGCGCCTGCCGTACGAAGGACACCTCGAAGGGGTCCGCGAACCATTCCATGACCGACACCTTACAATGAAAACCGTTATCGTTCTCAAACCAGGAGCCGAAAATGATCGTGGAACTGGTGGCGGGATACCCGGGGCGCACGGTGTTGCGGCAGGTCACGGCCAGGATTCCGCGCCCAGGCGTGACGGCCGTCGTCGGCCCGAACGGGTCCGGCAAGTCGACGCTGCTCGGCGTGCTGGCAGGCGTGATCCCGGCGACCTCGGGCACGGTCGAACGGCCCAGCCGGCCGGCGTACGTGGTGCAGCGCAGCGAGGCGCCCGACAGCCTGCCGATCACCGTGCGCGCCGCCGTAGCCATGGGCCGCTGGGCGCACCGCGGCCCGTGGCGGCGGCTGACCAGACATGACTGGGCCGTCGTCGACGCCTGCCTGGACCGCATGGACATCCTCGGACTGGCCGCACGCCCCCTGGGCCAGCTGTCGGGCGGCCAGCGTCAGCGCGCCCTGGTCGCCCAGGGGCTGGCGCAGGAGTCGGATCTGCTCCTGCTGGACGAGCCCGCGACCGGTCTGGACGCCGAGGCCAGGAGCCACATCGCGACCGTGGTCAGGGAGCTGGCGGCGGGCGGCGTCACGGTCGTGCACGCCACCCACGACCCGGGCGCGGCCCGGGAGGCCGACCACTGCATCGCCCTGGAGGACGGCCGCCTGGTCGCCGAGGGCTCCCCCGCCGAGATAGGAAAGAATAGTTGCGCAAATCTACTTTCCTATCTACGGTGAGAGTGTGGCCATCGAAGAACACCGCCGGATCACCGACCTCGACACACTCAAGGCGCTGGCGCATCCGCTGCGCCTGAAGCTCTACCGGGCGCTGTTCCACGCGGGCGCCGCCACCGCCTCACAGCTCGCCGACCAGGTGGACGAGGCGGTCTCGCTGGTCAGCTACCACCTGCGCAAACTCGCCGCCCACGGCGTCATCTCGGAGGCCGAGCCGCGCAGCGCCGACGGTCGCGAACGCTGGTGGGAGGTCGACCGGAGCGGCTACAGCGTCCGGGACCAGGATTTCCGCGACGCCCCCGAGCGGGCCGCCGCGTTCGCGTCCTTCACCCGCGTCGCCTTCCACGAGCACAACGAGCTCTACGAGCGCTTCCTCGACGAGCAGTCGACCTGGGAGCAGGAGTGGCGCACCGCGGCCTTCAACTCCCAGTATCTGCCCCGGCTCACCGCCGAGGAGCTGCGCCGGCTCCAGGGCGAGCTCGGCGAGCTACTCAAGCGCTGGGATGCCTACAGCACCGCCGCCGCGCAGGCCGGCGACACCGAGGGCCGCGAGAACATCGTCCTGCATCTGTACGGATTCCCCACCCGCCCATGAACGTGAGGAGTGCGCGACGTGCACCCGGACCTCCATCTCCAGCTCGAACGCATCCGCGCCGACGATCTGCGGGCCGCGGCCCGCCACTGGCGGCTCACCCGCGAACGCCCCGCCCGGACCGCGGCGGTGCGCCGGCGGCTCGGCTGGATCCTCGTCGAGACCGGCCTGCGGCTGGTCCACCGAGCCGATCTCCAGCGAACCTGATCCTTCCGGCCGCCGGCGATCGGCCCGGCTCCGGTCATGCCGGAGCCCGGCGCGCCGCCGGGGCCAGCGCGGCCTCCTCCCCGCCCCGGACTCCGCAGAAGGCGCGCATGCCGTACAGGAGCGGATGGCCCGGAGCCCGCTCCACGTGGACCACCGTGCCGAAGACCACGGCGTGGTCGCCGACCACCGCCGTCTGCGTCACCCGGCACTCGGCCATGGCGTGCGCGTCGGCGGCCAGCCAGGGCAGCCCGGTGCGCGGCGATGGGCGCCAGCTCACCCGCCCGAACCGGTCCGGCTCCGGGCCGGCGAACAGCTCGGCCACCCGCTGCCCGTCCTCGCGCAGCAGGTTCACCGCGAACACGCCCCGGTCGCCGATCGCGGCCCGCGTCCCGCTGCGCACGTCCAGGCACACCAGCAGCGTGGGCGGGGCGAGCGTCACGCTCACCAGGGAGGTGCAGGTCAGCCCGTGCGGCCGGTTCTGCGCGTCCAGGGTGGTGACGACCGTGACGCCGGTGACGTAGTCGCTCATGAAACCGCGGAAATGCTGGGCAAGGGACTGCTCGTCCATGTCTCCGCCTCGCGGATCGGTCCCCAGAACTCCTCAGTGCGCTACGAGGACCTGGTCGGCCCGCGCGGCGGCGGATCCCGTGAGCGGCAGATCGACGCCGTGAACCGGGTTCTGCGCCACGTGGGCTCCGAC
Source organism: Nonomuraea sp. LPB2021202275-12-8 (assembly GCF_037044575.1). Lineage (NCBI taxonomy): Bacteria > Bacillati > Actinomycetota > Actinomycetes > Streptosporangiales > Streptosporangiaceae > Nonomuraea > Nonomuraea sp. LPB2021202275-12-8. Next base: position 160,806 of record NZ_JBAHWD010000015.1, read on the forward strand.
CGCGACGCGGAGGCGGTCGCCGACCGCATCTACAACCCGAACCTCGTGGAGCTTCTACCGGGGCCGCACCGGCGGCTGGCAGGAGCGGTTCACCGAGCGAAACCTGGCCAGGTTCCGCGAGCAGTTCGGCGACATCCTGGAGCAGTACGGCTACTGAGCCTTGAGCGCCGCGTAGTGCGCCAGGCACTCCTCCCACGTGGGGAGCAGCCCGCGGGATGCCGCCGCCGTCAGGCGGGGGGCGGCGGCATCCTTGTCCGACCGGATCGGCGCCCCGTCCTGCTTCCAGGGAATGCCCAGGTCCGGATCGAGCGCGTCGACGACGATCATCGTGCCGGGCACGTACGCCTCGGAGCAGAGATAGCTCATGCGGGCGTCATCGGTCAGCGCCTGGAACGCGTGCCCCAGGCCGTCGGCCAGATAGACGGCGATGCCGGACTCCTCGTCCTGGTAGGTCACGTCGAAGGCGCCGAAGGTCGGGGAGCCCACCCTCAGGTCCACGACGACGTCCATGACCGCGCCGCGCACGCACGTGACCAGCTTGGCCTGGCCGGGCGGGAGCGTGGTCCCGTGGATGCCGCGCAGCGTGTGCCGGCGGCTGACCGAGTAACTCGCCTGCCTCACGGCGAACGGGTATCCGATCACCTCGCTGAGCGCGTCCGCCCGGAACGCCTCGGCGAAGTGCCCGCGCAGGTCCGGATGCCGGTCCGGCGTCACCCGGTAGGCGCCCGGCACCGCCGTTTCGACCACCGCTGTCGAGTGGAACATGTCCCTACCACGCTCCGAAAGTCGTCCGGATGAGCCTCATGAGCCGCCCAGCTTCTCCAGAAGGGTCAGCACCTCCGCCGGCGAGGGCTGGGCGGCGATCTCGGCGGCCACGAGAGCCGCCGACCGCGAAGGCACGCACGCCGCTGACCACCGCCGCCCCGCAGAAGGAACGACGCCCCCTTTACCGCGCCGACCTGAGGCGCCAGCTCACCCCGCGGAGAGACGACGCCCAGTCACCGCATGGAGGAACAACGCCCGGTCACCCCGCGGAGGAACGACGCCCAGTCACCCCGCGGAGGAACGACGCCTGGTGACCGCCCACGCCGCCGCGACCGCCGCGCCGGCCGCGAGCAGACTCACGGCCCTGGTCAGCCGGACCGCCCGCCGGATGTCGCGCACCTCCGGCTTGGGCCCGTCCCCCATGGTCGGCCGCTGCTCGGTCCTGCCGCCGTACACGTTGGTGCCGCCCAGCGTCACGCCCAGCGCGCCCGCGAACGCCGCCTCACACCGTCCCGCGTTGGGGCTCGGGTGACGCCCCCCGTCTCTCACCAGTACGGCCATCGCCCCCTTCCGGTCCGGCCCGGCCAGCACGGTGATCAGCCCGGTGACCCTGGCCGGCAGGTAGTTGGCCACATCGTCCAGCCGGGCCGCCCCCCACCCGAACCGCAGATAGCGCGGTGACCGGTGCCCCACCATGGCGTCCAGCGTGTTCACCACCCGATAGGCGAGCAGCCCGGGCACGCCCGCCACCACTCCCCAGAACAGCGGGGCCACGACCGCGTCGGAGGTGTTCTCCGCCAGCGACTCCACCGTCGCCCTGGCCAGCTCCGGAGCCTCCAGCATCGAAGGGTCGCGCCCGCACAGGTGCGGCAGCCGCCTCCGCGCCGCATCCAGATCGCCCGCCTCCAGCGCCTCCGCCATGCGGGTGCCCTCCCGGGCCAGCGTGGTGCCCCCGAGCACGGCCCAGGTCGCGGCCGCTGTCAGCGCCGTACGGACGGCGGCTCCCGGGGCCCGTCCGGCCAGGACGCCGGCGCCCACCGCACCCGCCACGCAGATCGCCACGTGCGCGACCCCGTTCGCCTTCGCGTCGCCGTAGAGCCGGTTCTCCAGCCTGACCGCGGCGCTCCCGAACAGCGCGACCGGATGCCCTCTGCGGGGATCGCCCACGGCGGCGTCCAGCGCCACCCCGAGCGCGATCCCGGCGGCACGCTCGGACCAGCCCTTCACCGTCAACCCCCGCTTACGCAAACCAGCCGCTCCTCACACCAGATGACCGTGCAGCCGGTCCTCGTGGGCGTCGAGCCAGGCCGAAGCCCGGCGAATGCGCTCCCCGGCGCCGCCCGCCCACATTCTCGCCCAGTTGCCTCCGGTCGCCGCCCTCGCGCGCATGACCTCGTACGACCGGTGGAACCGGAGCCTCGCCAGCTCGAGCAGCCGACGCCGATCCCGGGGCGGAACCCCGTACTCGTCGCAGAACAACCGCAGCCGCTCCCCCACCGGAACGTCGCGCAGCAGCGGATGCCGATCGACCGGGTCGGCGATGGGCGCCCAGTGCCTCAGCGTGGTGACGACGTCGAACAGCCGCGTCGTCGGCCGGGCCAGATCGAAGTCGATCATCGCCAGCGGCACCCCGTCGCGAAAAACCACGTTGTCCGGCGTCAGATCACAATGCCCGATCACCTGAGGTGGCGCGTCATCGTTCGACCCGCTCGCCCACTGATGCCCCACCAGCGGGAACCCCGCGGTGGCGTCATGGAACCCCCGCAACAGCCCCGCCACCCCAGCCAGAGCCTCACCCGTGACACTCGCCACGCTCACCCCGGCAGACCCCGGTACGAACGTCAGGATCTCCCGGCCCAGCGAATCCATCCCGACGACCCGCGGCGCCCCCGTGAATCCGGCCGCCTCAAGATGGCGGAGCAGGGCGTGCACGGCGGGCGTCGACTGACCGGCCGGCCTGCGCACCGTGTCACCGACACGCACCACCCCGTCCGTCACATCCCCGCCCTGCAGAGGTATTTCATGCAGGAGCGTCGCGAACATGACATGACAGATTAGACCTAACCGCCCCCTCCCGCCTGGCCTTTTAGCTCACAGATCCGTCTCGGTGACCGACGCCATCCGGCCCCGCACGCCCCAAGCCAAGATCACCGAGACGTCCCCCGGACGCGACACGATCAGGCTCGTTGGCTGACACGGGCGAAACGTGTGCATGACAAGTCGCCGGATCATGCACAATAAGGCGGGAGCGCCCTTAGCTCAGCTGGATAGAGCACCGGACTTCTAATCCGACGGTCGCAGGTTCGAATCCTGCAGGGCGCGCTTGCCGTGACCAGGGGCAGCCTCCGCCTGACCTGCAGTTTTGTGGTCGAGCGGGGGTTTGCTATGTCCGGCTGTCCACGGCTGACGGTGATCGTTTGCGGATCTGTCTCCCCAATGCCTCCCCACGCTTCCGCGCCTGCTCCGGATCACGTGGAGGGCTGGCTTGCCGTGGGGGGTGTCACCATGACCGTGACTACCTCGCTCCGAGTCGGCGTGCACAGCAAGCGAATTTGATCTCAGTGGCGCTGTCCGAGGGTCCGGTGTGGTCGATGTTCGTTGTAGAACGTCTCAAACTCTCGCAGGGCGTGGAGTAGATGAGGTTGGTTCCAGATCAGGGTGCGGTCCAGCAGTTCGCGACGGCAGGTCTGGATCCAGCGCTCCATGATCGAGTTCATGCGCGGGATGCGGATACCTGTGGTGACGACCTGTATTGCGGCGTCGGTCAGTACGGCGTCGAAGGCCGCGGTGAACTTGGCGTCCCGGTCGCGGATGAGGAACCTAGCGGTGGTGCCCGCCTCGTGCAGGTCCATCAGGAGGTTGCGGCCGAGTTGGGTGACCCATTGGCCGGTGGGGTGGGCGGTGGTGCCGAGGATTCGGATGCGGCGGGTGGCGTGCTCGATGACGGCGAAGGCGTAGAGTCGCGCCCCGGTCAGGGTGCGGACCTCGAAGAAGTCACATGCCAGGAGTGCGTCGGCTTGGTCGCGTAGGAAGTCGGCCCAACCGGTGTGGGAGCGTTGTGGGGACGGAGCGATGCCCTGCTCTTTCAAGATCTCCCACACGGTGGAGGCGGCGATCTTGATACCAAGTGCGGCCAGTTCGCCGTGGATACGCCGGTAGCCCCAGGAGGGGTTCTCCCGTGCGAGCCGCCACACCAGAGCCCGGATGGATCGGACGGTGCGTGGACGCCCCGGCCGCCGAGGTGCGCTCGCCACCGCGTGCCGGCGCCTGAGCAGGTCGCGATGCCAGCGCATGAGGGTGTCCGGGCGGACCAGCAGCACCAACCGCCGCAGCTTGTCCATCGGCAGATGGTGGAGCAGTCCTGAGAGCAGTAATCGGTCCTCCGGAGTGAATATGGATTTGGCCACCTGCCGCTGTAAGACCATCAGCTGATGCCAGAGCGCGAGGATCTCGATCTCTTTGTCGCGATCGGTCATTGGTGTGGACGGACAGGATGATCTGTGGATGGGCGGACATCAGGAGGTGGCCAGACGGTCATCGGAAATGCTGCTGGACGGTCAGGGAAAGCACAAACGGATGGTGGGCGTTCGAAGCGGATCACGTCTTCGCTGTTCGGGGTCCCAGTAGTCTGATCAAAAGATCCAACGGATTTGGTGCTGACCTGCGGCGATACGGACAGCAGGCAAGGCGGTTCTCAGACACCAGCTATCGCGTCATCCTCGAACCCATCAGCTGACCGAGGCGGCCTGATCACTAACCTCGACGCACTGCCGTACGCCGGGGTGCACTGCTGCCTGCTCAGCCACCGACTGATTTCGGACTACAGGAGGCCAGCGTCGCGTACCCTGTTCGCCACGTCCACGCGGCTGTCGGTGCCGAGTTTGGCGAAGATGCGGGTGATGTTGGCCTTCACCGTGGCCACGCTCACCGACAGGTTCGTGGCGATCTCGGGGTTCGAGCTGCCCTTGGCCACCTCGATCGCCACCTCGCGCTCGCGCTCGGTAAGCTGGTCCAGCTCCTTGACGGCCTGCGGCTTGTACCGGCCGGTGGCCGCCGCGATCACCTGGTGGGCGACGCTCGGCGACAGGACCGGCTCGCCCCTGGCCACCGCGCGCACAGCCTCGATCATCTTCGCCGGCGGCGTGTCCTTCAGCAGGAAGCCGTGCGCGCCGAGCCGCAGCGCGCGCAGCACCATGTCGTCGGCGTCAAACGTGGTCAGCACCAAAATACGCGGCGGCGACGGCCGATCGAGCAGCAGCTCGGTGGTCATGAGCCCATCCTGGCCCGGCATCCGGATATCCATCAGGACGACGTCGGGCCGCATATCGCGGACCACGGTCATGGCCTGCCTGCCGTCTCCGGCGTCGCCGACGAGGTCCAGGTCGGGCTCGCCGCCGAGGATGAGGCGCAGCCCCGTGCGTACCATCGGGTCGTCGTCCACGATCACCACTCTGATCACGGATCAAGCCTCCCACGGCAGTCGTACGTCAAGAACGAAGTGTCCGTCCTGGACCGCATGGCTCAGGGTGCCCCCGGCCATCCGGGCACGCTCGGCCAGCCCGACCAGGCCCAGCCGCCCGCCGGGGCCGGGGCCGGGGCCGGACGATCCGGCGTATGGAGCCGGGTTGCTCATCCGGATCCGTAACCCTTGGCCAGGCCGTCCGCCGAGCTCGGCTCTCGCTCGGGTGCCCGGCGCGTGCTTGCGCGCGTTGGTCAGCGCCTCCTGCACGATCCGGTACGCGTGCCGCCCTGTCTGCGCCGGCAGCAGCTCGCGCCCCTCGACAGTATCGGCCACCTCGACCTGCTGCCCGGCCACGCGTACTTCGTCGAACAGGGCGTCGAGGTCGGCCAGGTTCGGCTGCGGGTCCTCGACGCCGCCGTCGCGCCGCAGCGTGCCGAGTACGGCGCGCAGCTCGTTGAGCGACTGGTGTGCGTTCTCCTGAATCGCCTGGGCCGCCTCGCGAGTCTGCTCAGCGGTGAGGTCGGTGCGGTGCGACAGGCCGCCCGCGAGCATGGCCAGCAGAGAGATCCGGTGTGCCAGCACGTCGTGCATCTCGTGGGCGATCTTGACCCGTTCGGTCAGTCTGGCCTGCTCGACGCGGTGCGCCTGCGCCTCGAGCGCGGCCTGTCGCCGCGAGGCGGCCAGGTCGCGCCGCGCGCGCAGGTAGAGGCCGAAGAGGGTCAGCCCGCCGACGATCACGCTGCCGGTCACGATGGTGACGCTCGTGACGGAGGCGACCCTGAGCCGGTCGGCGTCCGACCACAGGATCTGCGCCGCCGGGCACAGCCACGCGGCGAGAGCGACCGGGACGATCTGGCGCCAACGGCGATGCGTGCACACAGAGACGTAGGTGACGTAGGCGGGGCCGGCCGCGGTGGTCGAGTAGAGGGTCAGGAGTGCGGTCGCCAGCGCGACCTGCCAGGGGAAGCGGTGCCGCCATCGCATCAACCCCAGACCGACCCCGAACAGGGCCAAGTCCAGCGCAGTCTGGGCGAGGCCGGGGGCGACCTCGCGGTTCACGGCTGACAGGATCGAGATCCCGCCGACGAACAGCGCAGGCACAGTGGCGCAGAGGTAACGCAGAGCCTCGCCCCGGCTCTTTCCTTTCACGCCCGACTCATCGACACCCCACTCATCCACCCCTGGCTCATTCACGCCCGACAGCCTAGGGATGCGCCGGGACCGCTCCTAACGACCAGGGGCTAAAACGGGTAGCCCTGAGTCCATTTCTCCTGCGGTGGCCGTCGACCTGGGTCCGATGACCTGCGACGAGGAATCCGGTGAACTGGGCCCGTGATCGAATTTCATGACGTCAGCAAGACATACAGAGGAGTGCAAGCCCTCGACGAGGTGTCCTTCACCGTCGGGGCAGGCAGCGTCACCGGGTTCCTCGGACCCAACGGCGCGGGAAAATCGACGGCTCTGCGCATCCTGATCGGGCTCTCGCGACCGACGTCGGGGTCGGCCACCGTGTTCGGGCGACCGTACACCGAACTCGCCTGTCCTGGCCGCCGCGTCGGCACGCTGCTCGACGTCGGTGCCCTGCATCCGGGGCGCAGCGGGCGGGAGGTCCTGACGCTGGGGGCGATGATGCTGGGCCTGCCCCGCTCGCGCGTCGGAGAGAGCCTGGAGCTGGTCGGGCTGACCGGCCAGGAGGGCAGGCGGGCCGTCGGCGGCTATTCGCTGGGCATGCGGCAGCGGCTCGGCATCGCCCACGCGCTGCTCGGCCGGCCCGAGGCGCTCGTCCTGGACGAGCCCGCCAACGGCCTCGACCCGCAGGGCATCCAGTGGATGCGCGGGCTGCTGCGCAGCCTGGCCGACTCCGGATGCGCGGTGCTGCTCAGCTCACACCTGCTGCACGAGGTGGAGCAGGTCGCCGACCAGATCGTGATGATCGGACGCGGCCGCGTGCTCGCCCGGGGCACCGTCGCCGAGCTCGCCCGCGGTGGCGGCCTGGAGCGGACCTTCCTCGAACTGACCGCGCAAGCCGACAGGAGCGCCGCATGACCCCTACCGACATTCCGTTCACCAGGCTGCTGCGGGTCGAGACCCGCAAGCTGTTCGACACGCGCAGCGGTCTCATCCTCGCGGTGAGCGCGATCGGGCTGGCGCTCGTGGCCGTCGTCGCCCGGAGCCTCACGTCGGAGCCGCGCTGGTTCACCCTGGCCGGGACCGCCGCCATCCCGCTCGGGACGCTTCTGCCCGTGCTGGCCATTCTCACGGTGACCGGTGAATGGCGGCATCGCACCGCGCTGACCACGTTCGCCCTGGAGCCCCGGCGCGGGCGGGTGCTGGCGGCCAAGTGCCTGCCGCCGCTGGCGGTCACCGTGGCGGCCTGCGTGTTCGCACTGCTGGCGGCCCTGCCCATGACCGCCGTCGCCGCTGCGGTTCACGGCGTCGAGGCCACGTGGACCGTCGCGCCCGCCAAGGTGTTGGGCTGGATCGCGACGATGGTGCTGGTGACCGGCCAGGGCCTCGGCATGGGTCTGGTGTTGTTGAACGCGCCGGCGGCGATCGTGATCTGTCTGGCCGGCACGGCCCTGTGGAGCGCTGTCGCCCGGCTCGGTGACATGGGCGCGATCCTGGCGGGCTGGCTCGACCTCAACCTCACTACCAACCCCCTGATGAACGGCGGGTTCACCGGCGACGCCGCCCTTCGGCTGGCCGTGTCAGTGTTCGTGTGGATCGTCGTTCCGGTGGCCGCAGGGATGCTGCGCATCTCGAGGAAGGAGATCGGCTGACGGCGGTAGGGCCGTTGGTTGCGATCGGTGCCGGGTACCGGGCCGTTCGGCATGATGCGCACCACCGAGGCGCCGGGGTAGGCGGCCTGGAGGTCGGCGACGGTGGTGGGCCCCATCATGGAGATCACCAGCTTGCCGTCCGCATCGACGTCCTTGGCGATGTCGGCGAGCTGGTCGGGGCGGTGTCCAAGGAACACCACGTCGGAGCGCCTGAACAGCTCGGCGTTGCCGGTCAGCCCCTCGCCGCCGAGCTCTGCGACGAGCGCCGCCGCGCGGCCGGAACCTGCGTCGGTGGCGTAGATGGGTTCACCGAGTCCTCGAGCGATCGCACGGGCCATGTTTCCCGCGCCGACAAAACCGATCATGACGTACGGCTTCCTAGTAGGCGCCGGATCGGGTCTCGCCCCAACCCGCGAGGTGGTCGGGAACCGGCATTCCCGCCGGCACGTGTTCGTCAGGCACGGGCGTTCCCGCGGTGACGCGGAGCGGGAGCTGGCCCGCCCAGACGGGCAGTGACCGGTCGGCGTCCGCGTCGCCGGCATCACCGGTGCGCACCTTCGCCGACGCCTCGACGATCGGGATGGTGACCAGGAGCACGGTCCGCAGCTCCGCCTGGGTGAGCGGGCGCAAGAACGGGAGCCGGCCCGGAGTGATCTTGTCGATGAGCGCGTGCATCCGTGGCAGCACCGCGTCGGGGTCCTCGACGGCCCGCCCCTCCCCCATGACGACGGCCGATCGGTAGTTGACCGAGTTCTGGAGGACGCTCCGCCCCATCACGACGGAGTCGATCACGGTGGCCTCGACGCAGACGGGGACGCCCTCGGCGACCTTGTTCATCATGCGGTTCTTCCGCGCGCCGTGGATCAGCAGCTCGTCACCGATCCTGACGTGCAGCGTCGGCAGGACGACCGGGTCCCCACCGTCCACGAAGGCGACGTGGCAGAGCATCGCCTCGTCGAGGATCGAGCGAACGAGGTCCAGGTCGTACGACCCGCGAGCGGGACGTCGCCGGATCCTCACCCGGTCACTGGTCGGTGCCGTCTTCTGCGACTTCGTCATGACATCGATGCTCCTCGACCTGAGCGCGCGGCTCCAACGACGGGCGTCGGAATCTTCACTGCGGCTCTTCGGCAGGTGTAGCAGCACGGCGCCGAAGCACGACCGGTCCCGCCGGCACCGCCGAGCACGCGAGTACGGCCCTCGAACCGGGCGGGATCGGCGGATCGATCAGGTATGACACCTCACCCTGGACTAGGTCGAGCACGCAGGTGCCGCAAGCGCCCGATCGGCAGGCGGCCAGAACGGGCACCCCGTGGTTCTCGGCCAGTTCGAGCAGCGTGCCGTCGGCGTCCGTCCAGGTCGCCACGACGCCCTCGGGAAGGTAGGTCACCCGGTCCGGTCCCGGATCCGGTGCCGGCCGCCGGACGGGCGGTTCCGTCGCGGGCGAGAGGAACGGATCGGCGTGGATGCGGTCCGCGTCCACGCCCGCCGCCCGCAGGGCCCCGGACACCGCGGCCACGAAGTCGGTCGAGCCGCACACGAGCGCGTCCGCGCCGTCGGGGAGGAGCTCGACGATGTCGCGCGGGCCCGGGCGTCGTGCTGCCGGGCGGGTCTCGAAGAGCCTCGCCGTACCGCCGGCTCGCTGGACGCCGTCGGCGACCTCGGGCCACAGTGCCGCGCTCTTCTCGTCGGGATCGACGTGAAGTACGGCGAGCGGCCTGCGGTCGGCGTCCGCCACCAGTTGCCGCACCGTGGCGGCGACGGGGGTGATGCCGATCCCCGCGCTCACCAGGTACAGCGGCCGCCGTTCCGGAGAGAGCGCGGGAAGCCCGAACGGGCCCGAGATGAGCAGCCGGTCGCCGCTGACCAGCGACGCGAGGCGGTTGGAGACCTCTCCGCGGAGGCGCACCGTGATCCGGAGCCGTCCTGAGACGCTGTAGGCGCGCCAGGTCAGGCCACCGTCCGCGGTGGGCAGGTGCACCCGCAGGTGCTGACCGGCAGCCACCGGCAGGCGGAAGGGGTCGCGGAGCCACAGGCTTACCGTCCTGTCGTCCTCGCGCACCGTCTCGAGCACCTCGGCCGCACGCGGCCAGGACGCGTCGGCATGCCGTACGGCATCGGGCGGGCCGCCCACGGTCACCGGCGCGCCCTCGCGGAGCCGGGCGGGGTGGGGGGCGGCCAGGCGCGCGTAGACGCCCAGGTTCGGGTGGCCGAAGGCGCGGGTGAGGACGGCGGGGAGTTCGATGTCCCGCTCGCCCGTGTCCGGGTTCGCGGACGTCGCGCGGCAGCGGCCGGTGTGCCTGGTGACCTCGACCTCGCAGTCGCCGAGCCGGACGCGCCGGCCGACCCACGCCAGCCAGCCCGACGCGGGCAGGTGACAATCTTCCGCCGCAGGCCCGCAGCCTCAGACCGAGTCGATCGTCTCCTCGTCCCTCCTGGGCCGGATCGCGGCGGCGGAGCCGCGGCTACGAGGAGACCCTGACCGCTTCTTCAAGTGGACCGCCCGGGTGGACGGCCTGCGCTACGGCTACGAGGAGGCGCTGGGCCCATCCGGGAACGGTCGATCCCGATACTGTCCACAGCCGTCGCAGTCACCTACCGGACACCGACCTGCCTTCCGCCGCTTCCTGGAAGCTGACGATGGCCTCACCGTACGACCTCGCCCAGTCCGTCAGGACGGCGATTGGCTCGACGAGGGTCAGGCCGAGGTCGGTCAGGCTGTACTCGACCCGTGGAGGCGCTTCGGCGTACGCGCGGCGCTCGACCAGGCCGTAGCCCTGAAGCTTGCGCAGTGTCTGGGTGAGCACCTTGCGCGAGATGCCGCCGACGAGATCGACGAGTTCGCCGTGTCGGCACGGTTTGCGACTGAGCGCGAACAGGACGACGACCGCCCACTTGTCGGTGATGATCTCGATGGCCAGCCGGGCTGGGCAGTCGGCGAGGAAGACGCTTCCCGCTGAGTCGCGCATGAGCCGAAGGTTACCAAGAGGTACCTATCGGCTCAGTAGCGTCCTGTTCCATGAGTACACCGCATACGAAGATCTACGTCCTTGTCCATGGTGCCTGGCACTGCGGGCGCGCCTGGGACCGGGTGGTGCCCTTGCTGACCCAGGCCGGGCTCCGGGTGTTCGCCCCCTCGCTCACCGGCCACGGCGAGAAGGAGCACCTGCTCGGTCCGGAAGTGGGACTCGACACCCACGTCGCCGACATCGTCGATCTCCTCGTCGAGGAAGACCTCACCGACGTGGTATTGGTCGGGCACAGCTATGCCGGAATGGTCATATCCGCCGTGGCCAACCAGGTCCCGGACCGGATCGCCGGTCTGGTCTATGTCGACGCGATGGTTCCGGCCGACGGTGAGACCGTGCTCGACGTCATGCCCTTGACCCGGCACCTGCTTGAACTTGCCGCCGACTCCAAAACCCCCTGGCGCATCCCGCCCCTGCCGGAAGGGCCGGCGCCCATAGGCCTGTTCGGGGTCACCGACCCGGCGGACACGGTCTGGCTTCGCACGATGCTCTCGGACGAGTCGGTGCGCTGCTTCCAGCAGCCGGTCCGACTGAACAACCCGGCCACGGCCGCAATCCCCCGGACGCACATCCACTGTGTCGGCAGCACGCCGGAGGGCGTCACCCGCCGCCCCGTCCCCGCGACACAGCCCAACGGCACTCCATCCCAGGTGTGGGAATTGCAGAGCGGCCATGACTGCATGATCATCGTGCCGGGCGAACTGACCGAGCTTCTACTGAAGGCCGGCTGACCCAGTCCGCCGGCCGGACAGTACGCCCTGCCTGTGCCGCTCGAAAACTCGAACCTGAGTGTGAGCTGGGGCTTTGGCAGCAGCTGCGTGAGCCCTGCTGCTGCCGAAACGCCATCCGAGCAGGTCATCCTACTTGCATGGCCACTACCAGCGCCGCCTGCTGATCTGCCGGCCAGGCGCGTGGGGGGTCGTCAGGGATACGCGTTTCCGCAGCCGCTGACAAGGGTCACGATCGTCATCTGACAAGTCCCGCCTGATTCCCCTGAATTGACGCATGCCGATATCGGCATATGATGGCGTCCATGGCACGAGCAGCGACGACGTCGGACGTCTTCAACGCGATCGCCGAGCCGCAGCGCCGGGAGATCCTGGCGCTGCTGCGGGCAGGTGAGCGGCCGGTGACCGAGCTGGCCCAGGAGCTGGGGATGACCCAGCCGCAGGCGTCCAAACACCTGCGGGTGCTCCGGGAGGTCGGGCTGGTGCGCGACCGCAAGGCAGGCAAGCAGCGCCTGTACGACCTGAACGCCCGCGGGCTGCGACCGGTCCACGAGTGGACCGGCGGCTTCGAGCGGTTCTGGAACGAGAGCTTCGACCGGCTGGACGCGTACGTGCAGGACCTCAAGCAGGCAGGACAGGAAGGAAGTAACTGATGAGCGAGACGGGACAAGGAGCGTCGGCGGAGTCCGCGACGGCCGACCGCGAGGTTGTGATCTCCCGGGTCATCGACGCCCCACGGGAGCTGGTGTTCGAGGCGTTCACCGAGGTGCGGCACCTGTCGCGGTGGTGGGGTCCGGAGGGGTTCACCACCACCACGCGGTCCTTCGAGTTCCGCGTCGGCGGGGAGTGGGACTTCGTGATGCACGGACCGGACAGGACGGACTACCAGGAGTGGATCACCTGGACCGAGATCGTCCCGCCGGAGCGGATCGCGCTGCTGCACGGCGAATACCGCGGCGACCCGAACGCCTTCGAGTCGGTCCTCGCGTTCGCGCCCGACGGGGCGGCGACCCGGATCGAGATGCGCACGGTATTCCCCACCAAGGAGCTGCGCGACGAAGCGGTCGAGAAGCACCACGCGATCGAGGGCGGCCGGCAGACCCTGAGCAATCTGGCTGCCTACGTCACCGAGATCATTCGGAAGGGAGCTGAGGGCTGATGGCCGGGAAGGTGTTCTTCAGCGTGTCGATGTCGCTGGACGGTTTCATCGCACCCGAGTCCTCCGAGGATTTGATGGGGCGGCAGTGGATGGAACTGCAGCAGTGGATCTTCCCGCAGCGGTTCTTCCGGGAGAACCTGAAGCTCGGCGAGGGCGGCAAGGAAGGGCGCGACAACGACATCGTGCGGGAGACGTTCGAGCGCACCGGCGCGAGCGTGATGGGCAAGCGCATGTTCGACGCCGGCGAGCAGATGTGGCCGGAGGAGGCGCCGTTCCACACGCCGGTCTTCGTCGTGACGCACGAGAAGCGTGACCCCTGGGAGCGGCCGGGTGGGACCACCTTTCACTTCGTCAACGACGGCATCGAGACCGCGCTCGACCAGGCCCGCGAGGCCGCCGGCGACCGAGACGTCCGCATCGCGGGCGGCGGCGCGACGATCCTGGAGTACCTGAACGCCGGCCTGATCGACGAGTTCTCGATCGCGCTCTCACCCGTGCTGTTCGGCTCCGGAATCCGCCTGTTCGAGGGCGTGGACGCGGGCCGCGTGGCCCTGGAGCCGATCCACGCGGAGCCGACGCAGCGAGTGACCCACCTGACCTACGCAGTCCGGGAGCGGTAACTGTCTCGACCTCAGCGCTCCCCCGCCGAGGTCAGCAGCGCGGTGAGATCCTCGACGCTGAGCGTCAGGGCCCTCTCCGCTCCCGAACATGTCCCAGCCGCCAGGTAGCTCCCGTGACAACGCGGGCTCGCCGTATTCGGCGACGTATGCCTGTCCAGTGCCAAAACTCGCTCTTAGCGCTGGCCTGCGGTTTCACACGTCGTCAAGCGGCTCTCCGATACTCACGGATCAGACCGCAGACGGCGCTTCGTCGCTCTATTCGAGCCGTGAGATCGACCACCTCGGACCAGAAGATGATCGAGGCACTCACGCCGGAGCGTGCCAACGAACCGCTCGGCGAACGCGTTCGCCCGTGGCGAGCGCGGCGGAATCCTGAGGACGCGCACGTCCGCGCCGGCGAGCGCCTCGTCAAATCCTCCGCCGAACTTGCCATCCCTGTCCCGGACCAGGAACCGGAACCCGTCGGCCCGCTCGCCCAGTTCCATCAGCCGATTGCGCGCTTGTTTCGCCGTCCAGGCACCGGTTGGATGAGCCGTGACGCCGAGGATATGCACGCGCCGCGTTTCGATCTCCGTGACGAACAACACGTACAGACGCTTGAGGAACACCGTATCGACGTGGAGAAAGTCGCATGCCAGGATGCCGGAGGCTTGAGAGATGAGGAACTGGCGCCAGGTCGGTGAAGACCGGCGCGGCGCGGAACCCAATTCCGGCCGCCGCCAGGACCCGGCGGACCGTCCGCTCCCCCATCCTGTAGCCAAGACCGAGGAGTTCGCCCCGGATGCGCAGATGCCCCCCACCGTGGATTTTCCGCCGCCAACCGGACGATCAGCTCGCGGATCTCTGCGGAGATTGGGGGCGGCCCTGCCTGGCGGGGTAGGTCCACTTCTTCTTGACCAGCCTGCGATGCCAGGCGAGCAGCGTGCCGGGCGTCACGATGCGATGCAGTCGAAGGCGAGCGGGTAACAGCCTCGCCGGCGCGGCCAGCAATGCCCGATCGGCCCAATCCGGCCTGGGCCGGACGACCTGGCGACGCAGCACCGCGACCTCATGCCGCAACACCAAGATCTCCACCTTCTTGGAAGCACGGCCCCGTGCGAGCAGCACCAGCCAACCGAACACCCTGACCACCAGCAGATACAGAAGGCGAAACAGGACGAGGGCCAAGCCTAGAAGACCAGGTCAGGCCCTCTGCATCTGTTCTGGCACCGGACAGGCTTGGCAGGGCGTGAGAGATGGCCCATTCCCCCTTCCAACGCCCCGTGCAGCGTTTCGCGACGTCGCATGCTCAGGTTGCTCTAGACCCTGGCCACCGGACGACTGGCCGTTTCCCGCCGTCCTTGGGCTGGGCTCCTGTGACACAAAATACGGCGCCTGTACGTATTTTCCCTACAGTGCGCATCGCATCCGACAGAGCCTGGGTGTGTACGCCTGACATCCAGACAAGAGGAGATGAATCCGATGGCACGGCGTAACATCCGAACGCTCATTGCCATAGCCGGGTGCGCGACACTCGTGGGCACGCTCTCCGCGACACCCGCTCAGGCCGCCGCACCACGCTGCGACATCCGAGCCATCAAGCCGTGGGTATACCCCGCCAGCGGCGTGGTCGTCGCCACCAACTCGACATCCTGCTACGGTCCCGTCCGCAACGTTCGGATCAGCACTCGGCTCTACAAGTTCCACGCGGGTTGGGTCGTCTTCGTCTTCAAACGCCAGGTCTGGGGCGCCGTGAAGTCGAACAGAAACGGCAGCCTGAATGCCTGGGGCGCCTCATCGCCTGCCGGGGCGTGCACGCGCTACATGACGCAGGCGACCGTCAAGTGGACGACGGCCTCCGGCACGCCGAAATCGAAGGTTCGCTACTCGGGCGCCGTGAAGCTGCGGGCCAGCGGTCCCTGCTAGCTCATTGAGGGCCCTCGGCGAGCTTGCCCCATCGGCCGACTTCACCGGCGTACTGCTGGGATGCGCTCCCGAACCGTAAGCGGCCGGGGGGAGCCAAACCCATCAGCCGCGGCTCACGCCGGCCGAAGAACGGAGCCATTACCTACGCGAACAGTTCATCGAACTCATCGGCCCATACACGCGGGTCGATCTCGGCTGCTGTGGATGCGACGGCCACCGCCGATCACCTGGTTTCCACACACCCACATGATCACTGCGGTGGCCGTCTCACGTCTCAGCCTCAACCAGATCGAGATCTCGAAGTGCGGCTGGAGTGTTAGCTAAACCAAAGCCTGGTGGCGGAGCAGCTTGATCAGCGAGGTGGCACCGGCAGAATCACCGGCTCAGGATGCCCATCCCACGTCACTTCGATCTCATTTGGGACGGGGTGCGTCATATTGGCTGCAATAATGAAAATTACCCAGGCGCCAGGGCCTATGTCGGCATTCGCGGGGACGTGAGCATCTGCTTCAGCTAACCCAGGACCGCTGACATTGACTCCCGTGGCGATCGCGGAGCCGACATTTCGCAGCACGAAGTGATCATTCCTCCGGTCCAGTATCCACTCGACGTGCGGCTCCGGCTGAACTTGCGCTGTCGTGTCCTCGTCTGCGCGCGAACGCTGCACCGCTGTCTCGCGCAATGTACGCTCCACCACAGCCTGGGCCTTGGCCAGCGGCATGCCGGTAAGCAGGGCGCTCACGTCCCCTCCGATATTGCTGAAGTACTCGGGCACCTGCATTTCGGCCATCGTCCGCAGCAGCACCTCAGCGGCAACGCGATTGGCGCCCAGCTGTTGAATTTTTTGTCGCAGCACGAGCTCTTCCATCCGCCGCTGTTCCTGTCTCGAGTCGTGCACGACCTCGGTGAGCCGGATCTCCTCCTCGGTCACTATGCTCAGGGCTCTACCTTCGACTTCAGCAGCCACGATCTGGCGCAGTGCCTCGATGAGAGCTGGATCTTGGGAGTTGGCTGCGCCTACAGTGATCGTGAGCGCCTCCACTTCCCAAGAGGCCAGCGCCTCATTGATTCGCGTTTCCAAACCGTCAAGGACACGCTGGTAGTCGACGAGAAACTTCTCCAATGCACTGCCAGTCGAGATCTCCATGAAGTACGCGTTCACAGCCGTGGCGAGCACTCGCTCGACGAAGCGCTGCACTGGCGCATCGCCAAAGTCACGCACCAGCGCAGGGGCTGCTCGGGCGGGGATACGCAAGACCGCCGACATCTCAATGTGCAGGCGGAAACCCTGAACGATGACGACGACTGGTTCCAGTGCGGCGTCGTAGGCGTCGGGCTCGTGCTCCTGACGCCATTCCAGGATCAGTGGGCGGGCGGGGACCAGCACCACCTCCGTGATGTCCGGGTCGAGTTGGTGGGCCGTGCCCTCGCGGAGCACGTCCGATAGCACCGCTCCGGGAGTGACCGCCACGCCCGTCATGCCAACAGGGACAGCGAATTCCCGTGGCTCGTCGTCCCAGCGGGCCAGCGCGCCAAGGAGTCGCCGTCCGAAGGAGCCGCCGCTTTCTGCCGGATCTGGCTGGGCGGACGGCGTGGCGGTATCGTCCCAGCGGGCCAGCGCTGCGATCAGCCGCCGCCCGAAGGGGGGTTCAGCCCGCATCGACTGGAGCTCCCTCCTGGGCACGGCCCTGTGGTTCGGCGCGAGGAGTGGCGTCGGCGGCCAGCGCAGCGAGCCTGGTGAACTTCTCCACAACCAGCGGCGCGGCTACCCCGAGTCCGAGCGCACCGAACGCTCCGGTCACCTGCCCGCTGGCCGCCGCCGCTGCCGCGATCAGTGCGCCGACTCCGGCTCTGATCGCCACCGATGTCCAGTACGCCGCGCGTCCCTGAGGTATCGGGCGCCGCCACGACCAACTGCGGGACCGCTTGATCCGTGCGTACAGCTCAAGAGCTTCCACACACAGCCCTCCCGCCAGGCCCCAGAGGGCCGCCCACACCACGAGCATGAACCGACGGTAAACCTGAACCCCCGACGGCCGCAGCCCCTGTATCCACTTCGCCGCGATCCACAGCCTCGCCGGGTACGCCGTGCTGAGTCCGGAACCCGGCGGACTATCTGCGGACGCAGATCGCGCACCGATTAGGTTTCCGCGCCGCGCCCGTCTGTACGTGTGAGATCGACTCACGAGAGGTTGGCACGATGCGGAAACTGATCTTCGGCATGAACCTGAGCCTGGACGGCTACATCGCCGCGCCCGGCGACGACATCGGCTGGAGCGGGCCGCCGAACGACGAGCTGTTCCAGTGGTGGCTCGACGTGGAGCGGGCGAACGGCCTGTCACTGTACGGGCGCAAGCTGTGGGAGACGATGAGCTCCTCCTGGCCGACCGGCGACCAGCAGCCCGACGCTACCCCGGCGCAGATCGAGTTCGCGCGGAACTGGCGGGACACGCCGAAGGTGGTGTTCTCCTCGACGGTCGACAAGGTCGACTGGAACACCCGCCTGGTCACCGGCGACGCGGTCGCCGAGATCACCCGGCTCAAGGCCGAGGACGGCGCCCCGATGGGCATCGGCGGCGCGACGCTCGCCGGGGCGGCCATGCGGGCCGGGCTGATCGACGAGTACGCCCTGGCCACCCACCCGGTCCTGGTGGGCGGCGGCACGCCGTTCTTCACGGCGCTGGACAGCTGGGTGAACCTGAACCTGGTCGAGACGCGGACGTTTCCCGGCGGCGTGGTGCTGACCCGATACGAGACGAGGCGATGAGCACGGGCCACATGCTCGGCTCGTGAGGCCGGGCCGAAATCCTTCCTGGCGTGCTCACCATGACCCTCGGCGATGAGGCAACCTTCCCCGGCCCCTTCCTTGCGTTCCGAGTGAGCTGTTGACCGACTCGCTGAAGATGAGGACGACGGCGTCGTTGATCATGACGATGTTCGTCGGATGCCCCGCCGGCAACGCCGGCGGGGCGGTGGTGTTCGCGTTGCCGCGTTGGTGTTCAGCTGGTCGGGGTGCTCATTCCGCGGTGACTTCGGTGACGGCGGCCCGTGCGCTGGATTCGTCGACGATGGGGACTTGTCCGATCACAGTGTCGGGGGCAGGCCCAGCCATGGTTTGTCGGTGGCGTCGAATCCGGTGAGCTCGGCGATCTTCCCGTCGACGATGTGCAGGACCGCGATGTTCAATAGCCGGTACTCCGGGTCGCCCGGGGTGCGGAGGTACAGCGCGGCGGCAGGCATGCGGTTGACCGTCGTGGTGATACAGCGCCAGTCGTCGTAGCCGCGCTGGAAGAGCCCACCGGTGACCCAGCCGTCCACCGCGTCTTTGGCCGTCATGATCGAGGCGCCCAGCTCGGGCAGCATCGCGAAGCGCAGGTCGTCGCGCAGTAGGGACATCAGCCCGTCGAGGTCGTTGCGCTCATGGGCGTCGATATACGACTTCACCACGCCGCGCTCGTCATTCGACAGCTCGTGGGTGGCGGGGCTCCGCCAGTCGAGGCGGCGGTCGGGTAGCTGCTCGCGCATCGTCACGCGCGCCCGCTGCAGTGCGCTGGTCACCGATGCGACGGTCAGCTCGAGGGCGTCGGCGGCCTTCGACGCCGGCCAGCCCAGGACGTCGCGCAGGATGAACACCGCCCGCTGCCGCGGCGGCAGGTGCTGGACGGCGACGATGAACGCCAGCTCGATCGTCTCCCGCGCCACCACCGATTCCTGCGGGTCCTCGGGGAGCATCCGGTCGGGGTACGGCTGCAGGTACAGCACCTCGGAGCCGGGATCCGGCAGCTCGGATGGTACGGGTGTACGGCCGTTGCGCTTCTCCAGGAAGTCGAGGCAGGCGTTCGTCGCGATCCGGTACAGCCAGGTCCGCAGCGCAGCATGGCCCTTGAACGACTCCCGCTTGTTCCACACCCGCAGGAACGTCTCCTGCGTCATGTCCTGGGCGTCCTCGTAGTTCGCGAGCATCCGGTAGCAGTGCACCTGCAGCTCGCGGCGGTGGCGCTCCGTGATGAGCGCGAACTGTGCTGCGTCATTCGAGCGGGCCGCCGCGATGAACGCGGCCTCGTCGTCGCCCAGCAGTCTGGCGTCGGTCATGGTCGTCAATCCTTCCGCGGGTGGCGAGGGGCTACCAGAACTGACGACGTGGCGGAGGATTTCTGATCGGTGAAGCCGCTGGCAGCAGGCCGTTCGTCAGGCCGGGTGGGTCGGGTCGATCCAGGGGACGTGCTCCGGGTCGGGCACACCCTCGATGTCGAGGTGGGGTCCCCGTAGTACCCCACAGCTTCGCGTCGTTGTCCGGTGGCGTGTTCGCCCGGCCGGTCCCGCACCCGCTCGACGAAGTCCGCGGCCTGCTGTTCAGCGTCAGCGGCTCCGGCGGCGCCTTCAGGTGCGCGAGCGCCTGTTCGTGCAGCCGTGCGTCGATGGTTCTTCGCACGGGCGCCGTCGGACGCCGAGGTCATAGTGATCACGTTTCCTGTCGACGGGCCTCGCCGGTCAGCACCACCCCGAAGCCAGAGCAAGACGCGTCGACCACAGCCGCAACCCTGGAGTTTCCCTACGAGAGCCACACGGTCGAGGGATGCGAGGTCATGCGGGACCAGGACTACGACGCCGGCTGGGAAGGAGCAGAGACCGTCACGAGGGGCCAGAACTGTCCTGATGAATCGTGATCTTCCGTCCGGGTAACCGGCGCCGTCTGGGAGGGAAGCCCTGTGCAGTGTCACGTCCAGGGGAGCCTCACCCCTGGGGTGGGGCTCACCGAATGCTCGGGGGAAAGATGACCCCAGCATTAGGGATACCGACACTATCGGTCTCGCGCCCCAAGGTTGGCCTGATCGGCGGCGATACGGCCGGCTGCCCAGCCCTCCCGGTCCCAGGACGTGCGGACCGCGTGCGATACCAGGTTCGGGAACATGCGCTCGACCGCCTGCTCCACCTCCTGTTCGCGGGCCGCCAGCACCGCCACCAGGTCGGTGCCCCGGCTGGCGCTCTTCCGCGAGACCGCAGCCGCCGTGGCCTCGGCGAGCCGCTCCCCGATCCTGGAGGCGAACGCCGACAGGAACGACTGGCGGAACGTCTTATTCCTCGACCGGCCGGTGCCGTGCTTCTTGGTGCCCGAGTTCACCAGCGCGGTCTGCGCCTGCACCAGCAGCGAGGTGAACAGCACCTCCACCCAGGACAGGTCCGCCCAGAACCCCAGCACGGTGGCGAACCCCAGCTCCTTCGACCAGATCACCCGGCACCTGTTGGCCTCGGCGATGAGGCCGAGCAGCACGGCCTTGGGCTGCTCGTACGGCGCGGCGATGCCGACCCGGATGCCCGCAGGGGCCTCACCTCCGCCTGGCTGCGCGTCCAGCATCGCCGCGTCGATGCTGTACTTCGCCATCAAGCTCTGCGCCGCCGACGTGAACGTCTCCGCCTCCGCCTCGTACGTTGTCGACTCCGCCTTGGCAAGCAGTGCCCGCACCCGCGCTAACGTCTTCTCGCTGACCGCGTGCGAGCGTGCCTGGACCGTACAGTGAGCGGCCCCGGGCGGCGGGCTCAACGACTCCAGCCGCGGCAGCCCGGTCAGCAACCCCAGCAGCTCCAGCCCACCGGAGACGGTCACCAGTCGGCTGGCCCCGTCGCGTGCCTGCCGCGCCGCCAGGTAGCCGCCCTTCCACCACACCGCGGCCTCCAGGCCGGCGAGTTGGTCGCGCCAGCGCTCATCCACCGTAGCTGGCGCGTAGGCCCGCATCTCCCAGGCGATGAGGTCAGCCGCCGCCCGCCCGTGCCAGTCGGTCAGCCGCCTGGCCGCGATCCTGACCACGTCGGCGGGCTGCCAGCCGTTCCGCCACAACCCCGAGATCGCACGGGTCGCAACCTCCACCAGGACGCGATCGGCGTCGTCCCGGTCGGCCAGGAAGGCGGCGGCGGAGTCGAAGGCTGCCTCATCCTCACGGGCAAGGGCCTCCATCGCCGCGCCGATCAGCTCATTGGCCTTACTCACACGTGCCGTCCACTTCAAAGAAGGTTCGCCAGAACCCCACCGCGACGGTGCGGGTGCCGATTGATCATTTGGCCGGGTCAGGCGGCACGCAGATACTCCTTCAGCACACCACTGTGTACCGCTCGAGTGTTGAGTTACGGGGCCTGATCTGCGGTTAAGCGCGTGGTGGTATTCGTTGATCGTGCCTGCAACGACGGGTTTTCGGCGGATGGATCGTAGGTCGTTGAGTTCGGTCACGTGCCGGGCGGGCTGCGTTGCGATGTCCGGAGTTCGTTGGTGCCGGGACTGGTGCGGCCGGTGCCCGTGGGAGCTTGTGTGGCGGCCAGCACGGCGGCGGCGAAGGGCAGGGAGTGATGCGTGGCTCCCCAGCCAATGCCGAACACCACGGAGGCGGGATCGTTGTTGGGGTTGGAGAGGGCCTGGTGCCCACGGATGCGCAGCCGCAGCGACCCGCGAGCGTCCTCCAGTGCATGCCACTCGACGCCCTCGATCTCGGCGATCGGGTAACGCCGGTCACCTGCCGTGTACTTGGCCGGGGAAGCTCCGGACGAGAACCAGGTGAAAGTGACAGTCTGCCCGTCGAAGGCGGCCTCACCGTCCCATGCCTTGAAACTACGCGGCACCGAAGGACCGGCGATCAGGAACCGCTCAGCCGGACCGCGCTCGGACAAGGCCGCGCGCATCTCGTCGGCATACTGGTCTGCCAGCGTCTTCGTGGCGGCGGGCAGCACCAGCCGGTACGGATCGAGCGACTCCTGCAGCTGCCCCGTTGCCGCGGACATGACCGGATCGGCTCCCTCCCGGGGAACCACCCGCAGCACCACCCTGCCGCGTGCACCAGGCTCCAGCATGACGTCGGCCAGCGCGTCGTACGGCACGAACCGCTCACCGAGCTCCATGCTCAGTTTCGACGCTTTACCCGGCTCAGGCGTGATGCACAGCCCCCCGTCCTCGAACTCCCACGCGCAACCTCGCCCCTTCAGTACGTCACCCATGCGAGCAAGGATAGGTGCCACAACACTGGCGGCTGCGCAGACAGGCGGCCACCGCGACGAGCCGGCTGGGCCTGCGCACGTCATTGGCCGCCGCGTTCGGCGACGACGACTGCGGCGACTTCTGCTGGCGCCCTCTGGAGAAGCAGGAAGCGGTCGACCTGTCCAGGCCTGCGCCTGCCGAAAATGTTGGCGATGGTGAGGTAGGCCAGGCGAAGGGGCACGGCCGACCATCCTGTCGCCCTTGGTTCCGTCTCCTGAGCGGCCAGAGCTCGCACCGCCACGTGAAGCCCTCGCAGAGTCACGACCTGGGCGGATGCAAATTTTCGGCAGGCGCAATGTCGCTGCTCGCGGCCGCCGCATCGACGCTGCGCGTCTCCGGCCGGGCCGCCTGACCCGATCGACCCTAGGAAGTACCGTCGCGCAGAGCGTTCGCGATCTCCTCGGCGGTGAGGCGGCGGGAGCCGACGTAATAGAGCACGGCCCCCGCAGGCAGTTCGGTCCCCCAGCCCGGGTTGACCGTCAGCACGTCGCCGGCCCGGGCGGCGAGCATCGTGGCGCCGTGGCGCCGGCCGAGCACGGTCTGGCAGTGGTCGACCCGTATCGGGCCCAGAGACTCCGGTAGCCGCACCGAGTAGGTGTCGGCACCGCCGTGGGTCATCAGCTGCGTGTAGATCTCGGTGATGCCGGGGTCCTTCAGCTCCTCGGTGATCATGTGCGCGCTGTGCCACTGGACACAGCGCACGGCCTCATCGAGGTAGCGGAGGTGCCGGACCCTGCTGAGGTCGCGTAGCGCCACGACGAGATGGGCGCTGCTGGCGACGTGGTCGGCGGTGATCGCGACCGTCAGCGCCTCGTTGTCGTCGCGGGCGTCGACCAACACGCTGTACGCCCGCTGGACCCCGGCCCTGCGCAGCACGCCCTCGTCGGTCAGGTCACCGCGGACGAACGCGACGTCGCGGTCCGACATCGGGTGCGTCGCCACGTCGTCCCACGCGCAGAGCACGAGGCGGCTCGAACCGTCGGCGAGCAACTCGTCCACCATCTGCTCGGTACGTCCCGGCGTGTAGCCGAGCAGCACGACGTGACCTGACATCTCCACGGTTACCACACCCCGCATCCTTCGTCCCTTGGCCTTCTCCAGTGACGTCGAGAGCCTGGCGAACACGGTCGTCAGCGTCGCGATGCCGCCGACGATGACGTACACGCCGACGGCATGGCCCGCCGCCGACTCCGGGTACAGGTCGCCGTAGCCGACGGTCGCGGCGGTGACCACGAAATACCACCAGTAATTGGCCGGGTCGGCGATCGCGCTGCCCGCCGGCTCCGCGAGGGCCATCAGCGGCCAACTGGTCACGAACACGAGGCTGAGGACGATGACCGGCGTCCACCAGGTTCCCAGCAACGTGATCTGGGCCAGCAAGCGAGCCAGATAGAACTGCACGCTTCCTCCCGTCTGACACGCCCAGGTGCGGGACACTCTAACCGGACAAAACCTATAAAGCAGCACCAAGAGGGTGTTGCTCACGAACGTGTCGCCAGGCCGACAAATGCCGACGATCACTCGTCTACCGCGGCTCCGGCCGACCGGCCACGGCGCCGGCGGAGACGCGCCTGCGGGTGCCGGAAACTCGGCCTTCGGGACTGACCTGGGGGTTTGGCGTTTCAGCGCTGCGGACAGCCGTCAGGGTCTCCAGCTCCAGGTGGTCGCGCCACTCGCGGTGCACGGCGTCCGCGACGCCGGCGGGGGCGTCGCCGTACCGGCTGGGGGCGGGAACGGGGGAACGAGCCCGCCGTCAGCGACGGCGACAGCCGGACTCAGAGCACGCGAAATTGACATACCAATGACCTCTGAGCCTGTGGTGACGAAACGTAGAGAACTCCATCATCCCAGGCCAGGCCATCGTCAGGTCACCGGACGGGGCGCGCACTCCAGCGGACAAGCAGCCGAACCGTGATCAACTAACTTTGAGAAGACCGTGGCCGACTCCATGCCGACCGGGCACCTCACCCGCCGACGCGCCGATCTCCCGGCGCACCACACCGGCGAACGTGGGCGTCGTGCGACTGCCCGCCCACTCAGCCGCAGTGCACCCTGTTCAGTTGCCGCACCCCGGTCGCGACCTGCGCCCGGAGGTCGATGCACCTGCCCGGGGCATAGACGTACGCCGGACCCGCGTATTGCGCGTACATTCCGTTGTCGGCCTGCAACACCATGCTCAGGTCGCCGCCCTTTCCGAGGACGAACAGGAGCGATGGCTGGCGCGGGCGGAGGAGGAAGGCTGGCCACAGAGCCGATTGCGCAAGGAGATCCAGGCGAGCCGGGTCCGCACTCCCGATTCCGAACCCATCACGGTCACCGTCACCGTGCAGATCACCTTCGAGCGGGAACAGAGGTGGAAGGCGGCCGCCGAAGTCGCGTCCGCGCCCTTGCCCGAGTGGATCGCACAAACCTTGGACCATGCGGCAGGCCGTGTTGACGACGAATGGTGATTCCGCGCCTGCCGATGATGCCGTCTACCCGGTGATCTTCTTCGCCAGCGCAAAGGAACGCTGGAACGGGGCATGGACGCTCGGCCTTCCCAGTCGTGGTTGGGATCCAGCCCGACCTCCCGCATCTCATCGACCAATCGGTCGGGATCGCTGCCCATGCGTGCATGAGGAGACAGTTGGTTGAAGCAGGTGATCCGTTCGCCGTCGACCGCGTAGGTGGAGTAGTCGTCGGCGTGGAGGTTTCGGTCAATCGACACGACCTCGGTCCCATGGGAGAGGCTGGGCAGCAGGCGGCGGTGAGGGATCGGGCGAAGGACACACAGGAGACGTCGTAGAACGGGCCGTACTCGGCAAGCCAGCCGAACTCCTCGTACGAGTCCGTCACGTCAGCTCTCCCTTGATCGGCTGCGCATCATCATCGCAAGGATCACCGACGTCTCTGTGGTGGCCAGTGCCACGTACGTGTACTTCGGCGGCGCGGCCAGATGGGCGCGCAGGATGGCGACCAGGACGGGCGGGATAGGAACAGTGCGGGTGTGGCCATCCGCGCGGTGCTTGAGAGAGCGTTCCTCCTGAGCCGTCTGGCCTGGGCTTTCAGGCGGTGACGGGGGTTTCGCGTGTCCGGCGGTCTACGGCTGGCGCCGATCGTTGACGGCTGTCTCTCCCCGAAGCGTCCCCACGATCCGCGTACGTTCAGGATCATGGAGTCGATCGTCATGGCAGCGACTTCATCAGGGGAACGCAGTCGTCGAGCCTCGCGGCCATCCAGTGCTTGACCGGGTTGCTGTTGGAGGCGATAGATGGGCCGGTTGGTGAGCGGCGTGAGGGCGGGATCAATCCAGATGCAACCCATGAGCTCAGCCTCGTAGCCTCGGCCTCATGAACGCCCATGCTCTCGTCCCCGACGACTTCGCCGTCCCCCCACACCTGGCCACCCCACAGTTCCGTCTGGAACCCCTGGGACCCCAGCACAACGTTGCCGACCACGCTGCCTGGACCAGCAGCATCGAGCACATCCGCGCGACCCCGGGCTTCCCGGACGGAGGATGGCCTCCCGTGGGCGGCATGACCCTGGAGGCGAACCTCGCCGACCTGCAGCGCCACGCGAACGACTTCGCTCAGCGCCGCGGATTCACCTACACCGTCCTCGAGACGGCCAGCGGCGAGGTGATCGGATGCGTCTACATCTACCCCTCCCGCAGCGATGACCACGACACTGACGTGGCCTCCTGGGTCCGGGCCGACCGAGCCGAACTGGACGTGCCCTTGTACGAAGCCGTGACAGCCTGGCTGTCCGCGCATTGGCCCCTCGGCACGCTCAACTATGACCCGCGCTGAGACCACATCATCCCGCAGGGAACCACATGGGCCTCTGCGGGACGCCGCATCTCAACATCCGCCACACAGCCGAACGCACCACCCGGAGCTGCTGGACGCTTGTGGGTGCGAAAACTGTGATCCGTGGGCTGATCTGGACGTACGCGAACCTGCTCAGGCCGCTTGCTGTTACTGGTTGATCGGTCCATCCAGTACCTCTCGAACGTTCGGCGACCGCGTTCGCGCGGGGCGCGCGCCCCGCGCGTCTTGATGACGCGGGCACCGAGCGAGGTGAATACCTCATCGAACGCCGCGGTGAGCTTCGTATCGCGATCGGATGGGAAACCGCAGACTCTCAGCCCGCTCCCCCGGCTCGACGACCAGGGTGCGGGCCTGCTGTACGACCCAATCTCCGCCCGGATGTGCTGCGACCCCCATGACGTGCGCGGCCCTGATGGCGTGCTCGATGAAGAACAGCACGTAGAGCCACCTCAGAAGAGATCGCATGCCCGGACGCCGGTGGCATGAGCCTTGAGGAATTCGCTCCAGCTCTGGCCGGCGCGGCATGGTGCCGGCTCGTTCGAGGATGTCGCGCACCGTACTGGGCGGCACCCGAAGACCGACGCCGGCGAGCACGCCGCTGATGCGTTGACAGGCCCCGGATTCTCCCGGGCCAGACGCGGCACCGCCTCTTGGCCGGGTAGGTCCACCGGCGCGTCACGAG
>NZ_JBAHWD010000149.1:0-541 GCF_037044575.1 Nonomuraea sp. LPB2021202275-12-8
CGGGAACCTGGTCGGTGGTCTTGCGGTAGACGGCTTCGAAGGCGGTCCAGTCGGCTTTGCGGTCGCCGGTCAGCGCCGGCATGGTGGCCTCGGGCAGGTCGCGCCCGTCGCGGTTGAGCTCCTGGGTCAGGGCGACGAATCCGGCGGTCAGCAGCGAGCGGGCGTCCAGCGTGGCGCCGCTGTAGTAGTTGCCGAGGATGCAGAAGTACGCCTGCTCGATGACGTCGATCGTGGTGGCCGTCTCCGCCTCGGGGACTCCCGTGGGTGGCGCGCAGACCGTGCCGGCTGATGTGCCTGGGTGGCCGCGCGGCGGCGCCGGTGCCGTGCAGGCCGCCGCCAGCAGGAGGGCGAGCCCGGCGGCCGCGGTCCTGATGATGGTCATGACAGGCGTCTCCGGAGCCACCAGAAGGACAACCACGTGAGGCCGAGGGTGAGCAGGGCGTAGATCCCGGTCTCGATCCACTGGAAGGGCCAGAAGCGTTCAAGGGGCTGGTAGGTCGCCTGCTGCCGGTAGCCGAGCCGGTTGATCTCGGCCGTGCAC
>NZ_JBAHWD010000150.1:0-538 GCF_037044575.1 Nonomuraea sp. LPB2021202275-12-8
GTGATCGCGCGCCGACTGCACGATCGTGCGACCGCCGTCGGCCACCGCCATCCCGCTGGCCTGGCGTAACCGCTGGGTCAGCCGCGCTCGCGCGGGCACCTGCGGCACCTGCTCGGTGAACGTCTTGCGCGGGCACACCGCCGTCGAACAGATCCAGCGTCTCTTGCGCCACAGCAGCTCACAGCGACGCCCGGCCACCGGTAGATCCCGCGGCCGAGTGGTCACCCACTCCTTCATCCGGGTGGCCATCACCCCGCAGCCGGGGCACACCCGCGCCCGTTCGTCCATCGTCGCCAACCAGACGATTGGCCCCTGACCAGCGTGTTCATCTCGTGCGATGACCTCGACGACGGCCAGGCCATCCAAGCCCAGTAATCGGGTCGTATCGTTGACCATGCTCGCGGCTTCTCTGTTGTGATCTTCTGCGTCGACAACAGAAATGATCGACAGGAGCCGCGAGCTCCCTCAAGAGCCGAACGCACCCCAGCCACGCGAGCACGAGCAGTCAGGCCTCAACCCCGATCAAGTTCGAAGAGCC
>NZ_JBAHWD010000151.1:0-537 GCF_037044575.1 Nonomuraea sp. LPB2021202275-12-8
TGGTCTCGCCGGTGGAGGCCGGGGCGAAGACCGCATCCAGCAGGGTGCGGGTGCCGCAGGCGAGCAGGGTCAGCAGGCGCAGCGCCGGATAGCCGGCGCCGCCGTGGTTGCCGCGCTGCTTGGGGTAGACGGTCAGGTTCGCGGGGCTGTCGGGCACGCTCATGACGGTGCCGTCGATCGCGCAGACCAGCAGTCCATGCCAGCGGGCGCCGGGGATGGTGATGCCGGCCGCTGGGCCGCGTAACAGCTCGAACAGCCAGCGTAGGGGGCGGCGGTGAGGCGCTTGCGGGCTTGGGCCAGCGCGGCGCCGGTCGGGGAGGCGACGGGCAGGCCGGTCAGCCCCGCCGTAAGCCGCTGCCATACCTGCCGCCAGCCCAGCTCGGGGAACAACGTCCCGGCCAGCATCAGATAGACGACCACGCGGGAGGGAAGGTCACGGACCCGCCGCTGAACCCGGCCGGTCTGCCGCAGTGCCTCATCGACCATCTCGAAGGGCACCAGTTGGGTCAGTTCCCCCAGATGGCCGGGGGCGAAGAC
>NZ_JBAHWD010000152.1:0-529 GCF_037044575.1 Nonomuraea sp. LPB2021202275-12-8
AATCTTGTCGTCGACCAGGTGCAGCAGCTTGAGGATGTAGATGTAGCCGACCGCGATCGGGTACGGGAACGGCTCGCCGGAGCGGCCGTCGAACAGGCGGGCCTTGCCGCTCTGCTGCACCATCCGGTCGCCGTCACGGTTGGCGACGGTGCTGCCGAGCAGGCCGACGATCTCCTCCTCGTGGGCGCCGTCGAAGACCGGGGTGGCCATGTTGGTGCGCGGGGCGACCTTGTCGAAGCCCTTGTCGCGCAGCCGCTCGGCCCAGGCCTCCTGGACGCCGGAGATGTCCCATCCTCGGGCGGCGATCCAGCCGAGATGGGTCTCCAGCACCTGGCCGACGTTCATCCGGCCGGGCACGCCCAGCGGGTTGAGGATGATGTCGACCGGAGTGCCGTCTTCGAGGAACGGCATGTCCTCGACCGGCAGGATCTTGGAGATGACGCCCTTGTTGCCGTGGCGGCCGGCCAGCTTGTCGCCGTCGGTGATCTTACGCTTCTGGGCCACGTAGACGCGGACCAGCTCGTTGACG
>NZ_JBAHWD010000153.1:0-529 GCF_037044575.1 Nonomuraea sp. LPB2021202275-12-8
GGTCAACGAGCTGGTCCGCGTCTATATGGCCCAGAAGCGTAAGATCACCGACGGCGACAAGCTGGCCGGCCGCCACGGCAACAAGGGCGTCATCTCCAAGATCCTTCCCATCGAGGACATGCCGTTCCTGGAGGACGGAACCCCCGTCGACATCATCCTCAACCCCCTCGGTGTGCCCGGCCGGATGAACGTCGGCCAGGTGCTGGAGATGCACCTGGGGTGGATCGCGGCCAAGGGGTGGGACATCTCCGGTGTCGAGGAGGCGTGGGCCGAGCGGCTGCGCGACAAGAGCCTCGACAAGGTCGCCCCGCGCACCAACATGGCCACCCCGGTCTTCGACGGCGCCCACGAGGAGGAGATCGTCGGCCTGCTCGACTGCACCCTCCCCAACCGTGACGGGGATCGGCTGGTGGAGCGCAGCGGTAAGGCCCTGCTGTTCGACGGCCGCAGCGGTGAGCCGTTCCCGTACCCGATCGCGGTCGGCTACGTCTACATCCTCAAGCTGCTCCACCTGGTCGACGACAAGATC
>NZ_JBAHWD010000154.1:0-518 GCF_037044575.1 Nonomuraea sp. LPB2021202275-12-8
TTCACGTCGGGTTCGACGGGGGAGCCGAAGGGGGTTGAGGTCTCGCATCGTGCGGCGTTGAACACGGTGTTGGAGGTCAATCGGCGGTTCGGGGTGGGTGAGGGTGATCGGGTGCTGGCGGTGTCGGCACTGGATTTCGATCTGTCGGTGTGGGATGTGTTCGGGCTGCTGTCGGCGGGCGGTGCTCTGGTGATGGTGGCGGAGGGGGAGCGGCGGGATGCGGCGCGGTGGGCGCGGTTGGTGGCCGAGCATGGGGTGACGGTGTGGAACACGGTTCCGGCGTTGCTGGACATGCTGTTGGTGGCCGGGCGGGGTGAGCTGGGTTCGTTGCGGCTGGCGTTGGTGTCGGGGGACTGGGTGCCGCTGGATCTGTCGGCTCGGTTGGCCGAGGCGGCTCCGGAGTGTGGGCTGGTGGCGTTGGGGGGTGCGACGGAGGCGGCGATCTGGTCGAACTTCTGTCCGGTGCCGGTGAAGGTGCCCGATGGGTGGGTGTCGGTGCCATATGGCCGGCCGCTGGC
>NZ_JBAHWD010000155.1:0-503 GCF_037044575.1 Nonomuraea sp. LPB2021202275-12-8
CCGGGGGGAAGCTCGTCGCCCTCCTCGCGGCTGAACACGCGGACGCCGATGACCTTGCCCTGCTCGCCGTGCGGCACCTTCAGCGAGGTGTCACGCACCTCGCGGGCCTTCTCACCGAAGATCGCGCGCAGCAGCCGCTCCTCCGGAGTCAGCTCGGTCTCACCCTTCGGGGTGACCTTGCCGACCAGGATGTCGCCGGGCACGACCTCGGCGCCGATCCGGATGATGCCGCGCTCGTCCAGGTCGGCCAGGACCTCTTCGGAGACGTTCGGGATGTCCCGGGTGATCTCCTCAGGGCCCAGCTTGGTGTCACGGGCGTCGACCTCGTGCTCCTCGATGTGAATCGAGGACAGCACATCGTCCTGGACCAGCCGCTGGGACAGGATGATCGCGTCTTCGTAGTTGTGACCCTCCCACGGCATGAACGCCACCAGCAGGTTCTTGCCCAGCGCCATCTCACCCTGGTCGGTGCACGGACCGTCGGCGATGACCTGGTTGACCTC
>NZ_JBAHWD010000156.1:0-493 GCF_037044575.1 Nonomuraea sp. LPB2021202275-12-8
CTTACGACGCAGTTCCATGACCGATGGTGTGCGCTCCATGACCGACCGTCCATGCCAGGCCCGCGCCGCCTCTCCGGGCCTACGCTTCCCCGTTCTCCGGACACCTGACCTGCGGTGACTCTGATCATCGCTGAGCACGCTGAGCACACACCATCCCATCCCAGGACCGGAACGCAGGCTCGTCGAGCGCACAGCCTCCCGTCTCCGCAAACACAGGATGTGGAAGTCCTTGAAGCCCGGCGACGCGGCCCCAGGCGCACATAGGAGGGCTCCTCCACCCGTACCCCTAGCTCCCACTGAGCCTGCCGAGCCGCTGGGTCCACGCGGCAACGCCAACATACGAGCACGGAAAGCAGACAGCCCCCGTCTCCCGTCCAGGAACACAAAAAGGGGGCTCCCCGCGGCGACGCGGGAAACCCCCAAAAGGCTGCAGCAAAACGCCGGCACGAAAGCCCTCGCAGTACCGGGCACCAAACCCCAGATATGGGCACAA
>NZ_JBAHWD010000157.1:0-488 GCF_037044575.1 Nonomuraea sp. LPB2021202275-12-8
AGGGCCGTGCGTGCCCAGCCGAGCGCGGCGGAGGGATCCATCCCGTGCGGGATGCGGTGGGTGGGGGTGTAGCTGAGCCACTGGTCGATGAGCCGGCCCAGGTGTTCGGGCACGTCGGGGGTGAGGTGGTCGGCGCGTTCGGGGCGGGTTCCGGCTTGTATCAGGTGGTGGACCTGCAGGAGGTCGGTCTCGGTGCCGCGGCCGGTGCGGGTTTCGATCTCGCGCCGCAGCGGTGCCAGGCCGGTCAGCAGCCAGTAGGCCAGGGCGCCTACGCCGTACAGGTCGGACAGGCCGCTGGGGGCGGCGTCGGTGGCGCCGAGTTGCTCGGGGCTGGCGAACCATTTGGTGCCGCCGGGCAGGACCGTGGAGACGCTCTTGCCGGCCTGGTGCAGCTGGGACATTCCCCAGTCGATGATCCTGATGTTGGCAGGGCCGTCCAGCACGATGTTCTGCGGTTTGATGTCCAGATGGATGATGTTGCTCTGGGC
>NZ_JBAHWD010000158.1:0-488 GCF_037044575.1 Nonomuraea sp. LPB2021202275-12-8
CCCTTCGTATCCCAGCGTGCAGACACTGCAGGGCGTCGTGTGAGGGTTGTCGTCGGGGTGGGGGTTGGAGTGGTGGCCGGCGAAGGGGTCGGGCTTGTGCTCGGGGTGGCCTTCCGGGCGGAGGCCGGCGGGGTCGTGCCGGTTGGCGTGGCAGGCGTTGGCGTGGCAGGAGCCGGCGTGGCAGGAGCCGGCGGGGCTGAGGCTGGCAGGCCGAGCGTGGTGGTGGCCGCTGGGTCTGCGACTGCGGGCGGGCTGGTTAAGGGCGCGGGCCACAGGATGTAGGCCGCACTCACCGTCGCCGCCACCCCCGCCGCCACCGCCACAGGCCGTCCCCATTTGGAGGTACGGCGGGCAGCATGGTCTCGTCTAGGCGCCGCCGGTGTGGTGTCACGGCGAGAAACGCCGGGTTTGCCGTGATGCTCGCCAGGGCCGCTGTCCCTGTGAGGTTCACTGGGCACGCTGTCCCGGCGAGCCTCAGCAGGTCCGTT